>NZ_JBSFBM010000199.1:0-12612 GCF_053592955.1 Micromonospora sp. NPDC002411
CCTGGACCTGCGCAACACCCCGATCGGGGTGTTCCGCTCGGTGGACCGGCCGTCCTACGACAGCGTGGTGCAGGGCCAGCTCGCGGCGGCCAAGGCGACGGTCACCGAGACACCCGAGCAGCAGCTCGCCGGCCTGCTGGGCAGCGGCGACACCTGGACGATCCTCTGATCAGTCGTTCATGACGAGAGCGGCCGTCCCCAGTCCGGGGGCGGCCGCTCTCGTCGTACCGGCGCTGCCTCAGCGCTGGGCGGAGGCCGGCAGCCAGAGGTTGTCGATCTCCTTCTCGGCCGCCGCGAGGCTCGCCTCGTGCAGCGGGATCAGCTCGGCCATCGCCGGCACCGACGGTGCCAGGGTCAGCTCGGCGCTGATGAACCGTGGCTGCATGCCGGTCATCGACAGGCCGTGCGGGAGCCACGGCTCAGCGTGGTCCCAGCCGTTTCGTGGGGTGCCCTCGCCGTAGCCGCCACCCCGGGTGGCCAGCACCACGAACTCGCGGTCGCCGAGCAGGCCCTGCTGGGTCGTCGGGTCGTAGGCCAACCCGGGCACGATCAGGTGGTCGACCCAGGACTTGACGCTGCTGGGCGCGCCGAAGTTGTAGAGCGGCAGCCCGAGCAGCACCACGTCGGCCTGCTTGACCTCGTCGACCAGCCGCTCGCTGAGCTCCCAGGACTCGCGCTGCGCCGGGCTGTGCTGGTCCGGGGGCGTCATCCGGGCCAGACCGCCATCCGCGTCCAGGTGCGGCAGCGGGTCCTTGCCCAGATCTCGGTAGGCCACCGTGCCGTCTGGGTGAGCCGCGCGCCAGTTGGCGACGGCGCGGGCGGTGAGCCTCCGGCTGACCGACCAGTCACCCCGAATGCTTGAGTCGATATGCAGCAAGTGCATTATTCCTCCTCCAAGGATCGTCTGTGCATCACCAACTATTTATAGCAGGCCGATGTTCCTGAGAGTCGGTAGACTGGGTCACATGTCCGCGCAGCCGCTCGACACCTCGGAGCACCGCTCGGGCGCACTCCTGGACCATCTGGCCCGGCGCATGCGGCTGCGATCGGAGTCGGTGCTGGCGCCGCTGGGGCTACGCCCCCGGCACCTGGTCGCGCTCACCGTGCTGCGCGCCGGTGGCGGCACCGGTCAACAGGCGCTCGCCACCATCCTGGAAATGGACAGCACCAACATCGTCGGGCTGCTCAACGACCTGGAGGCGAAGCAGCTGATCGAGCGGCGCCGCTCACCCGAGGACCGCCGCCGACACGTCGTCGAACTCACCGAAGACGGGGCGAAACGGCTCAGTGAGGCGGAATGCGCCCTCGCCGGCGCCGAGGACGAGGTGCTGGGGGCGCTGGGCCCCGACGAACGGGAGACGCTCTACGAGCTGCTCAGCCGGGCCTCCGCCGGCACGGCGGTCAACTGCACCGAGACGATCTGCGCCGGGGACGATTCACTCTGACGGCAGGCCGTTGAGGCCACCGCGACGCCAGAGCGGCAGATGACGATCAGGCGGTCGTGGCCGACTGGGGGCGGTCGTCGCGTACGTGCACCAGCATGTCGCCGGTCTCGATCACCGCGCCCGCGCGATCGGCCAGGGTGACCACCTTGCCCCGCCGCACCAGAGCGATCACCAGTGAGTCCAGCTCACGCGGCGAGCGGCCCACCTCGTCCCGCTCCGCCGAGCGCATCGCCAGCGCCATGCCCTGCCCAGGAGTGAGCAGGTCCTCCACAACGTCGATCAGCGGCGGAGCCGAGGTGGACAGACCGAGCAGCCGACCCGCGGTCGCCGAGGAGACGATCACGTGGTGCGCGCCGCTCTGCTTGAGCAGCGGGGCGTTCTCCGCTTCCCGCGCCGCCGCGATGATCCGGACCTGCCCGGCCGTGAGCTGTCGGACCGTCAACGCGACCAGGACCGAGGCGTCGTCGCTGTCGGTCGCGATGATCACGGCCTTCGCGTTCTTGACGTGCGCCTCGTTCAGCACCGACGAGCGGGTCGCCGAGCCCTCGATGGCCACCAGCCCGGCCGAGGTGGCCTGCCGCAGCGCGGTGGCGCTGCGCTCCACCACCACGATCCGCGAGCGGTCCAGACCGTTCTCCATCAGGGCGGAGACCGCGCTGCGCCCCTTGGTGCCGTAGCCGCAGATGATGACGTGGTCCTTCACGGCTCTCCTCCACCGCGACAGGCGACGGCCGGTCCGGTACTGCTCGGTCAAGACTTCCAGAGTGGTGCCGACCAGGATGATCAGGAAGATCACTCGGGCCGGGGTGATGAAGAGGACGTTCACCAGCCGAGCCGACGGCGCCGCCGGCGTGATGTCCCCGTACCCGGTGGTCGAGAGCGACACGACCGCGTAGTAGAAGCAGTCGAGCAGGGTGAGGCCGTCCTCGTTGACATCGCGGTAGCCGTCCCGGCCCAGGTAGACCGCGGCGACCACGGCGAAGACCAGGCCCAGGGCAGCGGCGAGCCGTAGGCTCAGCGCGCTCAGTGGGCCCCGACGTTGCGCGGGGAAATGGATCACCGTCGAACCTGCTCCCCCGCCGTCGCCTGCACGACCACAACATAGCGGGTACGACGCCAGCCGCACGTCCGGGTTGCGTCGGACGATACAGCGCGGGCCCGCATGGGTCGGCCCGGACGGCCGGGGACAGGCATGATGAGGGTGTTCCCGACGACGACCGCGAAAGTGAGGCCGGCATGTCGTTGCTGCGACGAGTCATCGGCGGAGTGTTGCGCCGACTACGCCAGAGCCAGGGCCGCACGTTGCGTGAGGTGGCCGCCGCCGCCGGGGTGTCGGTGCCCTACCTGTCCGAGGTGGAACGGGGGCGTAAGGAAGCCTCCTCGGAGGTCTTGGCCGCGATCTGCCGGGCGCTCGGCATCCAACTCTCCGACCTGCTCGAAGCGGCCCGCGACGACCTGCGCCGGGTCGAGCGTCGCATCCCCGCCGCGCCCCGGGCCGCTCTGGGCCGGCTGGAGCAGGTGCCCGCCCCACGCAACGAGACCGGCCCCGCACTCCGAATCGGCTTTCAGCGCGGTGGGGCGACGCCACCCGTGGCCGCCGCCGGTGCCCCCGCACGGCAGCCGGCCGGACCGGTGCTGCGGCTGGGCGGGCCGATCCTGCACGCCGGCGGTCCAACCGACCCCATCGGGTCGACCATTTCAGGAGCGGGGCTGCGAGTTCGACTGATCGCCTCCGCACCGGCTGGGCACCCCGGTCCGCGTACCTCCAAGATGCTGGCCTGCCGCCGGGCCCGGACGGGCCGGCGGCGGCTGACCCGGGCGTAGGCCGGCCGGGGTTCTGCCCTGGGCCGATCTGCCGCCGGCAGAATCCCTCGGCCGCGACCGCCGCCGGGCGCACGCTGGAGGAGCCGGTTCCCCGGGCGGTCCCGTCGCCCGCCGGCACGGTGGAGGGTGGCGGCACATGATCTGGTACGACGCGACCATGCGGGACGGCGGACAGCCGTCCTTCGGCGATCAGGTGTTCGAGCGGCTGCTGCGGGAGCGGATCGTGTTCCTCGGCACCGAGGTGACGGAGGAGTCGGCCAACCAGATCTGCGCGCAGATCCTGCTGCTCGCTGCGGAGGACGCCGACTCGGACATCTTCCTCTACATCAACTCGCCGGGCGGTTCGGTGAGCGCGGGGATGGCGGTCTACGACACGATGCGCTACGTCCGCAACGACGTGGCCACGCTGGCGCTCGGGTTCGCCGGCTCGATGGGGCAGTTTCTGCTCTGCGCGGGCGCGGCGGGCAAGCGGTACGCGCTGCCACACTCGCGGATCATGATGCATCAGCCCTCCGGAGGGATGGGCGGCACCGCCTCCGACATCACCATCCAGGCGGAGAACATGCTGCACGTGAAGCGAACGATGCAGGAACTGATCGCCCACCACAGTGGACGAATGCTCGACGAAATCCAGCGCGACTGGGACCGGGACCGGTGGTTCACCGCCGAGGAGGCGCGGGAGTACGGCCTCGTCGACCAGGTGCTCAGCCGAGCCGAACAGCTGCCTGCTGCCTGACGTCGGGCTCCTACGTCACCAGCCCCGCGCGGTAGGCGTAGACCACCGCCTGCACGCGGTCGCGCAGGTCGAGCTTGGTGAGAATGCGTGACACGTACGTCTTGACGGTCTCCTGGCTGATCACCAGCGTCGCGGCGATCTCGCTGTTGGACAAACCATCGGCGATCAGGCGCAACACCTCCAGCTCACGTGGGGTCAGCCCGACGTCGTCAGGCGTGCCCTCGGCGGGGCGGATCCGCGCCGCGTACCTGCCCACGAGCTGTCGGGTCACCTCGGGTGCCAGCAGCGCCGCACCGCTCGCGACGGTGCGGATACCGTGCAGCAGTTGGGTCGGCGGGGCGTCCTTCAGCAGGAAGCCGCTCGCTCCCGCGCGCAGCGCCTCGTACACGTACTCGTCGAGGTTGAACGTCGTGACCACGAGCACCTTGACGGGCTGGGCAACTCCGGCACCGGCCAGCAGGCGCGTCGCCTGGATGCCGTCGAGCACCGGCATCCGTACGTCCATCACGACCACGTCCGGATGCAGCCGCCTGGCGAGGTCGACCGCGGCACGCCCGTCGCCGCACTCACCCACCACCTCAAGGTCGGGCTGAGCGCCGATGATGGTCGCGAAGCCGGTGCGGATCAACGCCTGATCGTCGCAGACCAGCACCCGGATCGGCGTCGTCATGACGGGCCGCCGGTGGGGATGCGGGCACGCACGACGAAGCTGCCGTCCGCGTGCCGTCCCGCGCTGAACTCGCCACCGAGAACGCCAACCCGTTCGCGCAGACCCGCGAGACCACGTCCGCTCCCGCCGGGCCCCTCGGCGTACGAGCCCGAACCTTCCGTGCTGACCTGCACAGTTGTCTCCCTCTCGCCGTGGTGTACGTGAACAGTGGTGCGGCTGCCGTGCGCGTACTTGAGGGCGTTCGTCAGCGCCTCCTGCACCACGCGGTAGGCCGCCACCTCGGCACCGCCTGTCGTTTCCGCGGGGCTGCCGTCCTCGGTGAACTCCACCGGCTGACCCGCCTGCCGGGTCTGTGCCACGAGGGCGTGCAGCTCGCCCACGGCCGGCGTACGCGGATCAGCGCTGTGGTCGGGGTTGAGCAGGTCGAGCAGGTGCCGCAGATCGGTGATGGCCCGGCGGCCGGTGTCGGTGATGGCGGTCAGGGTCGTGTCGAGGCGCTCCGGGGCGGCGGTCAGGTAGCGGGCCGCCTCGGCCTGCACGACCATCGCCGTCACATGGTGGGTCACGATGTCGTGAAGTTCGCTGGCGATGCGGGTGCGTTCGGCGGCACGGGCGGTCACCGCGACATGGCGACGGCGTTCGGCTTCGACCGCCCGGGCCTCCCGCAACCACGCGCCGATGCCCCACGCGAGGACCAGCAACAGATAGAACGTGGCGAAGCCGAGCACGCCTTCGGTCGACCCCTGTCGGTCGAGAGTGACGGCCAGCGCCACGTATGCGGCGGAGCCCAGCACCTTGGTGATACGTCGACGACGCTGCACGTGCGCCCCCGCGCTCAGCAGCGCGATGGCCAACGCGGAGCCCGCCACCGTGTGATAGGCGCGCAGCTGGTCGATCACGAACCCGACCGACACCAGGGCGAGGCAGAGGGCAGGCCAGCGTCGGCGGACAGCGAGCGGGAGGCACTCCAGGGCGATCACCGCGACGGTCAGCGCGTCGAAGGGACGCCCCGGCAGGTCGCCGAGCTGCGTACCGTGATCGCGTAGCGGCGGCACCACCGACGCGAGAGCGAGCAGAAGCGCCAACGGGAGATCCCGGACCGTGACGGGCCACCGCCGCCACGAGTCCGAGACCATCCGAAGGTCGATCATCAGGAAACCGTAACCGGCGCCGCCTGGGCGATGACCGCCTTGCGACGACGCGGGACGATGTGACCTCGGCGGTGGGCCAGCCACATGAACACCACGGTCAGCGCCACACCCGCCACCACCGTGTACAGGCTGCCCTCCGGCCCGAAGTCGCCGCCGGTGACCAGGGCCGGGCCCGACATCGAGGTGTCCAGCAGGCCCTCGGAGTCGCCGTTCCCGGAGACCACCACGCTGAAGATCCCGCCGGCGGCGAAGTTCCAACCGAAGTGCAGGCCGATCGGCACCCACAGGTTGCGGGTGGCGGCGTAGCAGGCCGCGAGCATGAACCCGGCCTCGACCGCGATGCAGATCGCACCCCACACGCTGGCGTCGGGGTTGAGCAGGTGCATCAGGCCGAACACCACGCCGGTGAGCACCAGCGCGATCCAGGTGCCCGTACGCTCCTCGACGATCCGGAACAGCACACCCCGGAACATCAACTCCTCGGTCACGGCGGCGGCGGCCATGAACCCGAGCAACGCCACCGCGCCGGTCACCGAGCCCAGTCCGTCGATGTCGTAGTCGGCAACGAAGGCAATGTTGACGATCACCGCCGCGAACATCGCGAACCCGATCAGGAGCCCTCGGGTGATCCGAGCGCCGGCCCCGGACCGCGCCAACTCGGTGACCGAGCGACGCTCGGTACGCCGTACCACCCACCCGTAGACGAGGACCGCGACCACGGCCGTCGACAGACCGAGGAGCAGGGTCAGCGCGTCGTTCCCCTCCACCGCGGCGATGGCCTGGCCACCGACGAAGGCGACCGCGGCAACGGCGACGAGCTGCTTCAACAGGCGCATGATGACTCCTTCAACGAGGTCCGCGGCGGTAGCGCCGCGGCCACGTCAAACGCTATGGAGCCGCTGGTCAGGAGTCGTCACCGCGCGGTGGACACTTGCGGGTAGCTCGCACGGGGGACAACGTCCTCTGTTCGCGCGGCGGCTGCCACGTGGGAAAATCGGTGGCGGTGGGCGGTTAGGGTCACGTCTATGCGTCGACTGATCCCAGCTGTTTCGATTGCCCTCGCCGCGACCCTCGTCGCCGGCTGTAACACCAACTCCGGCACCCCCGCGGCGTCAGGATCGTCCGCCGCGCCCAGTGCGTCCAAACTGGAGCCGGTGGCCGCCGTCAAGCAGGGCATGGACCGCAGCCTCGCCGGCACGCTCACCATGGACGCCTCGGTAAAGGCCGGCAACCAGTCGGTCACCGTCACCGGAAAGATGGACACTGCCGCCCGCACCCTCCAGGCCACCGGCAAGGCCCCGGAACCGATCGAGGCGCGGATCATCGGCGACACCGCCTACATCAAGTCGGACTCCGCCGACGGCGGGAAGCCGTGGATGAAGATCGACCTCACCAAGCTCAGGCCGAACAGCTCGCTGCGCCAGTCCTTCGACCTGAAGGCCCAGACCGGCCTCATCGGCGGCGTCGTGTCCGCGCAGGAGGTCGGCGGCGGCCGCTACACGGGTGTCGCCGACCTGGAGAAGGCCGCTGCCGCCGCCAGCACGGACGGCGGAATGCGCGCGGGCCTCGAGTCGACCGCCAAGCTGGCGAAGGACCCGAAGGCGATCCCGTTCGAGGCGACCGTCGACGCCGACGGCCGCCTGACCGCACTCTCCTACACGATCGCCACGAAGACCCTCGGTGATCTCGTCAGCGAGATGCGGATGAGCGACTTCGGCAAGCCCGTCACGGTGGAGGCACCGCCGGCCGGCGAGACCGAGGCCGCCTCCGCGGACATGTACAAGTTCCTCTGACGCGCCGGCACGTCCTCGGCGTCACCTGTCGAGCGTGGGCTGCGGGACTCCCGCAGCCCACGCTGTGCCTCAGGTCACAGCGTCACGCGTAACATCCCGCAGCCCCACCCCGTCCTTGAGGCAGACAGCCACAAGGGAGGGCACATGTTCGCCACGTACGTCACTGTCACCATCCTCGCCTCGGTCTTCACCGGCATCGCCGCCGTCACCTACCTGATGGGCCACGACTATCCGAAGGCCCAGGCGGACATGAAGCGGGTGCCGCACTCCTGGTTACCGAAGTTGGGGGCGGCGCTGGCCGCCGGCTCCCTGGGACTGCTGGCCGGCTTCGCCGTCCCACTCATCGGAACACTCGCCGCCGCCGGTCTCGTGCTGTACTTCGTCGGCGCGCTCGTCGCACACCTGCGGGTCGGCTCCCGCAAACTCGTGGGATGGGCGGTCTTCTTCGCCACCTCGATCGCCGCGCTGGCGGTGAACCTGGCCTACCACTGGTGACTCGGCGCAGGAAGCGCGGACGCGGCCAGAGGGTTCGGCTAGGCCGTATCCCAGCTGGAGCAAGCCGAGACCTCGTAGGGAATCGTCGCCAACACCTCGGCAGGCCCCTCCAACTTCCACACCCGGACGCAGCAGCCGCAGCCGCCGTCCTCTTCGGCGTAGGTCAGAGCGTCCCGGTTGGCGGTCAGCCACACCTCAGCCGCCTCGACCTCGCTCGGCTTGTCGACGGAAACCGCCATGGTCTGCCGGATCACAGCGAACACAGTACTTTGCGGTGCCCCCGGCAGGATTCGAACCTGCGACACACGGTTTAGGAAGGCGACAGCGGCAGTCTCACCACTGTGGCTGCCACCTGCGCGCCTGGGATGCCTTCCGGCCTCCGCATCAAGATCATTGCACGTACTCTGCACGAGGCGCTGCGGACGCCCGAGGACGGCCGGAGGCCGCCCGCAGGGCGAGCCGCAAGCGCGCCTACCCTGCCTCGCAAAGATCATGACCAGTGTCGGCGTCGGTGGTTGCCGCCGGCCTGCCCATCTTGTCGCCTACCGTCGACCTCGGGCTGGACCCGTCAGCCGGCTGGCTGTACGAATGGGCGTACAAGCCACGGCCTCTTCGTCCCGAACGCGGCTCCCCAGCAGCGCTGGGTGTCGTCTGGCGCTGTCTCGTGCTGACGCCATGGCCTTCGTGCTCGGTTCTCAACAGGCTTTGTCGCTGTCTGACGTTCTTTTCGCTGCCTTCTCGCTGCCTTCACCTTCGACTGAGGAGAACGCTCGGTTGAGTGTCGCTGCTTCCCGCCGTTGTCGGTCGGTCGGGCTAACCTGCGCCCGCCAACGCTTCAACTGCCACGCTGTGCTGGGCTGTTCAGAGCGCAACTCACGACACGCCGGAGCCGTGACGTGACTGATGTGAACTTGCGTGGCATCTTATGCACATGGCATCGTACGGCGGGGCACTTGGTGCCCTTCACCCCATCATTGACACCATGTACCGCAGCCTTGAGGAGGGCTTGGAGGAGTCGCAGAAGTACCACACGGACAAGATGTACCGCAGGACCGACGACCCGCACTTCTACCTTCACGCGGCCCGGCGGCATGCCTGCGGAGTTTTGGAGGAGGCCGGGTTAAGGGCCAACCTCATCGATGAGAGCGCCACCCTGAACATGTCGGGCATCTTGGTCTATTACAACGGCCTCGCCATCCGCGTCCTGCACACACAGCGAGACGAGAAGCGCGGGACCATCGAGGTTCCGGTGCCCGGACGGTCCAGGCTCCGTCAGGACTTCTGGCGGCAGGTGCCCACGATCCCCGGTCTGGAGACGGACAACCTGCTCCTCCTGTGGCTTGACAAAGACGGTGCACTCGAAGACCCAATGATCTTGGTGCGACCCCTCGGTGGAGATCATCAACGCGCTAACCTTCGACTGGATTGGCGCGGCAAGGTGTCGCGGGACATGGCGGCAAGGCGGGCCGACGACCTCGTCGGCCTAGAACCTGATTGGCAGGCCACGCGGTTGGCCTAGGGAGAGGACATGATCTACGGCACGCGCATCAGGCAGGTGCGAGAGATGCATCGGATGACGCAGGCCGATCTTGCAAACGAAGTTCCTTCTCTAACCCAGTCCAAGTTATCAAGGATCGAGAAGGACCTAGCACCAGTCGATGATGAATCGCTGGCGCTGATCGCATCAGTCACCGGCGTCGCACCGAGCTTCTTCAACCGTCCCCCGCGTCCAAACCTCTCAGTTCTCTCACCCCAGTTACGCGCACGAAGCAGGCTCACCCAAGGCGAGAAGTCGGCGGCCCTCCAGTGGGCTCGGCTTATTGACGAGAAATACCAGGACCTGCGTCAGCACTCCAGATCCTTGCCTTTTCTTCTGACAAAGAAGGCGGGGGAATCACCTGAAGAGGCGGCAGCAAGAGCGAGGCAAGTTCTCGGATTCGCCCGCGATCGACCCTTGCCCTACCTGATTCTCGCCTTGGAGCGGGCTGGGGTGGCGGTCCTCGGCATTCCCTATCCAGTCCAGACCCTCGACGCCTTTTGCTACTGGCGAGAGGGGCAGCCCGTTGTAGCCCTGCTCCAAGGTGTTCCAGCCGATAGAGTGCGGTTCAGCATGGCTCATGAAATCGGTCACATTCTCCTGCATGAGCCGGGTCAAGTCGGCCAAGAGGTAGAGGCCGAGGCGGACCGGTTCGCAGCAGAACTTCTAACTCCCTCCACGGCAATGAAGGCCGCGATCCCTCGCAACCCGACCTTGAGTGCGTTAACCATGTTGAAGACGACATGGGGCGTTTCGGTCAAGAGCCTCGTGCGTCGTGCCCGAGAGGTGGGTGCAATAGACGGCGATCGCGCATTGAGCCTTTACAAGCAGATAAGTGCCCGGGGCTGGAACAAAAAAGAACCGGGCTATGTGGCGCCAGAGAAGCCGCGAGCACTGCGGAAGATGGCCGAGATTGCGTATGGGTCGGCTATCAGGACTCAACAGATGGCAGCGAGCGCGGGGTGGTCCGAACAATTGGCGATGGAGATTCTTGCGCAACACGCCTCTAACGATGAACTACCGCACGAGTTTGCGCCTCAAGAACTAGCAGCCAGCCTAGTCTCCGTCGAATTTGCTGCATCGCTGACTGCTGGCGGCCCGGGGGACAATGTCATACCTTTCCGTGCGCGTAGAGCCTAGGTGCTGCAAGCTTCCAATCGAACGTCAGCCTCGTCCGAAATCCGGCAATACGGCCCGCTTCATCTGCCGGTGTAAGCCGGTCAGGGGTAACGTTGCGAGCATCGAGAAGGTACGATTGGCGGTCCATGTAGGAGTGTCGGACTGAAGCCCGCCAGCAAGGAGACCGTATGACCGGGGATGCCAGATCGGACGGGATCCTGTACGGGCCTACGGCGAACGGTAAGCTCTACCTCTCGATGTTCACTCACCGCGGCGCCCGTCCGGTCAAGACCGCATGGCACCGAAACGTCTCCCCGGAGGATGAGTATGACCTCTTCTGTAGGAGCGACGACGGGGACTGGAAAGACGAGCGTGGACACTACTGGAGCTTGGGCAAGGAAGATGGCTCAACGGAACTTGGCATGACCGGCGAGCGACTTGCCAAGCACCCTAGCAATGCGAACGCAGGGGTGCCTTGGCATGGCTACCCCGTGTCCCCGCGCCGGCGTGGTGATGCTGACTCTCCCACTGACCAGCTGATCTCCCGCTGGGTGGAGGACGGCGTCATTACCAGGAGCTTCGCTCGCCGCATCAGAGACCGGAGAATCTGATGCCGTCCTTCGAGATCACGATCCCTGGCGAGTTCGAAGACGCATTCCTCTACATGGGGCGTCTGTTTGTGGCCACGCCGGAGATGGATATCCGATCAGTTGATCTACGTGACTGCCTGTCGGATGACATCTTCGGAGCGGTAACGCCCTTAACGGAAATGTTTTTCCTCCGGAATGACCATTTCTCGCAACCGATGGTCAGATCGCTTTTAACCGAACCGGCCTTGAACAGGGCTGTGCGAAGAGAGGCGACAGCAGACGCTAGGATCTTATATCCACGGTTCGCTGATGGCCTGAATGAAAGTCTTTTCGGTGCCGGGGCTGTGCTTGACTTTCAGATGTACAACAAGCGGCTCTACGTGTCGACCACTAACGGCCTTTTCCATTTTGATCTAAATTTAGACGACTCCAGGCCCGAGGTCTTGCGGAGTGAAAAGCGTTTCTCTGCGCGTTGTCTTTCCACGTCAATTAAGAATGGAACCGCTATAGCTAGCTGCGGTGACAATGGCCTCCGGGTGGCCCTCGACGAATTCGATTGGGCGCGCCGCGATATAGGGCATAGCTTTACGGACGTATCGCGCGCTTCCCGTCGGGCAACCTGGGTGGGATATTCGCTTGTGAACTATCCCTCCGTTTCATCTCTTGAGTTCCTGAAAGGCCAAAAGGAGGACTTGCCGGACCACAAGGGAGCGCGGGCGGACTACGTTGTCACTGGCTTTGAGCATGACGATGGTGCGCTTGAGCAGCTGAAGCCTGACCTTGACGGCTTGGACTTTGTCTTCAACAACGGGCCATCCTTCTTCGGGCAGCGCAAGAGCGGTCAGTACACGTTCACAAAGCATCGGTTCAGCACGCGGTACAAGGTGTTCGGGCACAATGACAAGCCGTCACGGACCGGAAAGCTGCCTGAGGCGCTGTCGGCTCATGGGCTGGGAGACGGCGGTATCGTCGTGGAGACTTTCGACAATGTGACCCTCCTGCGTGAAGAGGGCGTTGAGCGCATATTCGAGGGTCAGAGTGTCAAGGTGCGCACCTTTCCCAATTCTCGGAACCACATGAACGTGGTCATCGTCATCAGTGATGACGCACTGCATCTCATAAGTCCGATCCCGCCGTCGCTTGCAGCTAGCCCAGGAAAGCGGAAGCCCTCCTGACATCCCGTCTGCCGCCGACCCACACTCCGTGGAGCGGGCCAGGGCCAGGGTGACAAGGTGGAGCGCCCTACCGGACG
>NZ_JBSFBM010000200.1:0-12591 GCF_053592955.1 Micromonospora sp. NPDC002411
CCTCGTCCAACGCGACGGGCACGTTCTGCAGGCCGGCCAGGAACATCAGCATGAACGTGCCGGCCACCAACTGGCACCCCCACCTGCGGGAGTTGCTGACCCGAGCGGAGCCGGCCAGCGCCCTACCGATCAAGGTGTCGACCTCCGAGCCGGTGCCTCCCTGGAAGAGCAGCACCGTCACGTTGCTCGGCGACGCCATCCACACCATGACCCCCGGTCGCGGTGTCGGCGCGAACACCGCGCTTCGCGACGCCCGCCTGCTCTGCGAGCAACTCACCTGCGCCACCGCCGGTGACAAGACCCTGCTCCAGTCCGTGGCGGACTACGAGGCGGCGATGGCGCCGTACGGCTTCGCGCGGGTCGCCGAATCGTTGAACCGCAGCGGCACCAGCGGCGACGACCGGATGTACCGGCCGGTGGTGGGCCGGCTCGCGCTGCTCGGCGCGCGCGGCTACTTCGGAGTGACGAGCCGGGTGCCGCGGCTGCGCCAACGGTTCGTCGACGACTTCCACACCTATGAGGGCGATCGGGACTGAGTCGGGCAACGGCCACCCGGGCTCGGCGTACCCCGCCGGGCCCGGGTCTCGTCGTGCCGTGCCGCGCCGCGGCTGTGTGGATGCGGCTGTGTGGGGGCGGTCGGACCGGGCTTCCCGGCTGGTCGGGGCGACGCTGTGTCACCCGTCGGGTACCGGCTGACGTGGTAAACCCGCCCACAGCGCCCCTGGCCGAGCCTCTCTCTCATCGGTAATGAGCGTGTGCGAAGCTGCGGCGAGTTTTTCTCGTGACTTTTCCAACGAGGTGAGAGGGAGGTTCGCCGTGGCGTGGTCTATCGGACACTCGCTGATAGTGGTACTGGCACTGTTGCTGGGACTGGCCGCCGGGTGGCTGCTGCGCGGCCGGCGGGGCGTGCAGGGCAAGTCGATAGTGGAGGGTGACCCGGTCGCCGGACTGGCCGTGATCTCCACGCCGACGCCGGCTGCCACGACCGACGAGCCGCGGCCCGCGGCCGCCGTCGACCCGGCGCCGACCGCCGTCGCCGACGAGCCGGTACCGGTGGACACGGTCAGCGCGCCGGCTTCGGTGACCGACGCGGACGCTCCCACCCCGACGCCGGTCCCGGCGGACGCCCCGAGCACCGTCGACCCGTCCGACATGGCGCTGACCGAGCCTCCGCCGCCCGTACCGGTCGCCGAGCACGATGCGGATGAGCTGCGGCCGGAGCCCGCAGCGGAGTCCACTCCCGAGCCGGTCGCGGTTGACGAGCAGCACGTCCCGACGGCCGTCGTCGCCCCCCGCAAGCCGGCGGACGACCTCCCGCCGGTCGACACCACTCCGGCCGACGAGCCCGCCGTGGTCACCTCGACGGACGAGCCCGCCCGTACCGCTTCGGCTGAGGAGCCGGTCGCCGTCACCCCGGCGGACGACGCGGAGACCAGGGCCTCGGCCGTCGACCCGGAGCCGGCGACCAGCGACGCGACGCTCGCCGGTCCGGTGGACGCTGAGCCGGTGGACGCTGAGCCGGTGGACGCTGAGCCGGTGGACGCTGAGCCGGAGCGCTCGGCCGTGGCGGCCCCTCCGGTGCGGCCTACCGACACCGCTACCCCTCCGGTCCGTTCGGCCGACGACACCTCGATCACCAGCTACGAGGGCGACCCGACGGGGCCGGCCGACGACTTCCGCCGCATCCAGGGGATCGGACCGAAGATGGCGGCGGCGTTGCAGGACGCCGGCGTGCGCACGTACGGCCAGCTCGGTGACCTGGACGAGCCGGCGCTGCGCGACCTGATCCGGGCCGCCGGTCTGCGCGCCGCACCCGGGCTGGCCAGCTGGCCGCAGCAGGCCCGCGTGCTCGCCGGCGCCGGCGACGAGATGGCCGCAGTGCTGCCGAACAGCAACCAGGCCTGACGCCTGACCTGGAGCCCCCGGCCGGCCGTCCACCGCGACGACCGGCCGGGGGCTCGCTCGTCGGTGGCGGAACGACGATCCACTCGACGGTGCGAGGCCCGCGGTAACCGCCGGACGCCGGACGTCCCGGAACCCGGGCCGACCGACCCGGTCGGGGGAAGTCCGGGCAATTCCGGGACCGTGCTGCCGGCCTGTCGTTACCGTCCGTTGAGGTGGGCCGGACAGGTCCGTCGAGTCGACCGGTTCCGCAGGAGTAACCCGTGCACTTCCCCGCGCCGGATCCTGCGACGCCGCAGGCCAGCGGCCCTCCGGTGCGAGATCCGGAGGGCCCGCGCCGGGTGACCCTCCTCGAACTCTTCTTCGACCTCGTGTACGTGGTCGCGCTGGCGCTCATCTCCCGGACGATGGTCGAGCAACTCGACTGGCACAGCGCCGGGCAGGCCCTGATCATGCTGGCCGCCGTCTGGTGGACCTGGGCGATCACCACCCTCGTCACCGACCTGTACGACCCGGAACGCACCGAGATCAAGCTGCTGATCAGCGCCGTGATGTTCGGCGCGCTGCTGATGACGACGGCGATTCCGGAGGCGTTCAACGACCGTGGGTTCGTCTTCGCCGGCACCTACGTGGCGATCCACCTGGGGCGCGGGCTGTTCCTGATGCCGGCGGTGCGGCGTCAACCGCAGACCCAACGTCGGGCGGCGCGCATCTTCGTCTGGTTCGTGGTGTCGGCGATCCCGTGGCTCATCGGCGCATTCGTCAGCGGGGAAGCCCGGATCATATGCTGGGCGATCGCGCTCGCCATCGACTACCTCGGTTTCCGGCTCGCGTACCCGGTGCCAGGGCTCGGAGTGGTGCCGGAGAAGCAGCGCAACGTCACGGCGGAGCATCTGTCCGAGCGTTACCAGCAGTTCTTCATCATCGCGCTCGGCGACTGCATCCTGACGATCGGCACCATGTTCAGCCTGGAGCACAACGAGGCCGAGAACCTCGCGGCGTTCGCGGTGGCGTTCCTGACGACTCTGCTGCTCTGGCGGATCTACGTGCACAAGTCCGGCGAGCTGCTGCCGAGCGCCATCAAGGCGTCCGAGTCGCCGAGCAGGTTCCTGTTCAGCGCGCCGTACACCCATCTGTTGATGATTTCCGGGGTGGTGACCACGGCGTCCGGCTTCCACCTGGTGCTGCACGAACCCACCGGGGAGACCCCGCCGGCCTGGCTGGCGGTGATCCTCGGCGGCCCGGCGCTGTTCCTGGCCGGCCGGGCCTCCTTCGAGTACGAGGTGTTCAGCCGGGTGTCCTGGTCCCGACCGGGAGGCATCCTGGCGCTGCTGACCATCGCCCCCGCCGCGCTGTACGTGCCGCCCATGGTCACGTCCCTGGGGGCCCTGGTGGTGCTGGTCGCGGTGGCATACGCGGACTTCCGGCGAAGCCACGGCAAGCCGCCGGAGCCCCCCAGCCCACCGCACTGAGCCGGCACGCGAGCGCGGCCCGATCAGCGTGGAGTCGTCGACCCGGGACCGCCGCCGCTCACACCAGCGCCCCGGCGTACCCCCGGACCTGCAACCGCTGCCGGGCGGTGCCGGCCAGGCGCACCTGCAGGCCGAGCGGCGCGGCGGCCCGGCGGACGTCGTCCAGGTGCAGCGATCCGTGCCGGTCCACGGTGAGCACGGGCGGCTCTTCGAGCTCACCTTCCGGCGCGTGGAAAGAGAGCAGGGTGACCGAGGTGGTGAGGTAGCCCGGGTATGCGGCGCGGGCCGCCGCCTCGTCCCGGTGCGAGAGCACCACCAGGTCGTCGAGGTGGGCGAAGTCGGCGGCGAGAGCGCCGGCCTTCCAGTGCGCCGGCTCCTCGGCCGCCCCGGTGAGGTGCCGGGACCGGTTCGCCGAGGTGATGTAGAGGTGGTCCGACCCGGTCTCGGCGAGCGCCCGCTCGAAGAAGGCGTTGGACGGGCAGGTGAGACCAGGTGCGATCACCTGGGTGGTCCGCAACCCCTCGTCGACCTGGACGAGGTGCTCGGGGATCCGTTCCGCCGCCGGCCCCCGGAAGCCGAACGGCCCGGCCCCGTAGAGGGCGTCCATCAACGCCCGCACCCGCCCGATCGGCAGGCGCGGTGAGATCCGCGTCCAGTCGTACATCCCCGGGATGCGTCCGATGGCGGTGGTGATGCTGCCGACGTGGTGGGCCGGACGGCCCTTGGCGAGGTTGACCCGGCGCACGGTGGCCGCGTCGGGACGGGTGACGATGGCGTAGAAGTTGGCGAACGCCGCCGCGACGACCGCACCGCCGGCGAGCGCGCGGGCCGCGACCGCGACGTCCTCGGGGCGGTCGATGTACAGGGGCGGTGTCGGGGCGTCCATGAGTCCTCCTCGGCGGGGCCGTGAGGCAGTTCTACGTCCACCGGCCCGTACGACGGCGAGGTCGGTCGGCGATCCGATAGCGCGCCCGTGCGACAGGGTGCGGGTGGCCGATGCGCGAGCGGTACTCAACGGTGGACCGCATCGGCCGGACGGACGATTCGCGGGGTCGTTGCTGGGGACCGTTAGCCGCGGGACCCGATTGGGTACAACGCCTGCACCTCAGCAATCCACCACATTCCTCAGGAGGCAGCGATGCGCGGCACCTCGATACTCGGAGTCATCGTCGTGATCTGGTTGTTGATCGGCGCGGTCGCCGCCGGCCAGCGCGGTTACTACAGCGGCGACGACACCAACTGCGCCGAGGCCGGTACGATCCTGGTCACCATCGTGGCCGGGCCCTTGAACTACATCGGCGCCAACCCCAAGGTCGACTGCAAGCTGCCCGAGCCGTCCAAGTAGGACAAAGGCTTTCCGGCCCAGGCCCCGGTGTGGGCCTGGGCCGGCGCGCTTCAGTTGTTGTAGACGATCGAGTCGCAGCGGCCGTTGTAGTCGTCGGGCCTCGAGTAGCCCAGGCAGACGAAGACCTCGGTCCAGCGGTACTGGGTGCCCACGCCGGACTCCCAGGACAGCCGGGCACCTCCGGACGACGAGGTGTCGTCGACGGCGATCGCCCCGCTGTACCCCCGGTTCCAGTAGACGTACACCCGGGCGGCGTAGCCGTCGCCGCTCAGGTCGGTGACGGTGTTGGTCCGGTTCGTGTCCAGCCAGGCGTAGCCGGCGCTGTTGACGCAGAGGGTGGCGGTCGCGGTCGCTCCAGGCCCGCCCTTCGGGCTGGGCACGTCGCCCCTGCCACTGAGGCAGCCCTCCGCGAAGGCCGGCGAGACGCCGGTGAGGGCTGTTCCGCCCCCGAGGACGGCCGCCACGAGCACGGCGGCGGCACGACGGAACACACTGTTGGTCATCCTGACTCCCCTGTTGGCTCTGCCGCGACCGCTACGGCCGCCGACACTGGTCCACGCCTGACCTCGTCTGGCGGTGAGACCGCCCTCGGTCGGGTGGCTCCGCCGGACGAGGAGAAGTCTGTTGGCCCGACGGTGACCGCCGGAAGGGGTGTCCGCTGTTTCGAACAGCCGGCCGGGTGTTCGACCTGGTCACGGGCCAGTTCGGAGATGTTCGAGAGCCCTGTCGCTGTCGTCGCGGGTCACGATGTCGGCCCTGTCCGCCCCGGCTGCGCCCAGGTCTGACCGTTGGCGACCCCAGGCTGCCAGCGGCTCGAGCGCGTCGTTGAGTCGGACGCCGTTTTCGGTCAGCGAGTACTCGACGTGGGGTGGCACCTCGTCGTAGGAGACACGGCGCACGACACCGTCCGCCTCCATCTCGCGCAGGTGTGAGGTCAGCACCTTCTCGGTGATTCCCGGAAGCAGTCGACGCAGCTCACCGAAGCGGCGCTGGGGATGCTCGTGGAGCGCCCAGAGGATCAGCACCTTCCACCTGCCGCCGATGACCTCCATCGCGGTGTCGATCCCGCAGATGTGTCCGTCCGGTGTGCCCGGCCGGTTCAGCGTCGCCATGCCGCATCCTCCTGACGTGCACGCTCACCCCGGGGTAACCACCCACTTCGAAGTGCGTACTTGATCATTTGCGGGACTCTGACAAGCGTAGTCGGCATGGCACAGAACACTCTCGAGAAGACCTCCGTCACCGTGCTGGGGCTCGGCGCGATGGGCACCGCGCTGGCGCGTGCCTGGCGTACCGCCGGGCATCCACTCACCGTCTGGAACCGCACCCCGGCCCGCGCCGCTGCGCTCGCCGCCGAGGGCGTGCGGGTCGCGGACAGCGCCGCGGACGCGGTCGCGGCGAACACCCTCGTGGTCGTCTGCCTGTTGGACGACACATCGGTCGGCGAGGTGCTGGCCGGCGCCGACCTGACCGGCAAGGACCTGGTCAACCTGACCACCAGCACCCCTGACCAGGCCCGCGCCCGCGCCGGATGGGCACGGGAGCGGGGCGCCCGTTACCTCGACGCCGGGGTCATGGCCGTCCCTCCGATGGTCGGCACCGCGGACGCTGGTGGCTACGTCATCTACAGCGGCTCTCGGGAATTGTTCGAGCGGCACCAGGAGACCCTGGGCGTACCGCTCGGCACGACCTACGTGGGCGAGGACGCAGGCTTCGCGGCCCTGTACGACGTGGCTCTGCTCAGCGCCATGTACGGGATGTTCGCCGGGGCCGCGCACGCCTTCGCGCTGATCCGCCGGGAGGACATCGACCCCGCGGCACTCGCCCCACTGCTCGCCGACTGGCTCGTGGCGATGGCCCCGACGGTTCACCACACCGCCGACCAGCTGCGCCATGGCGACTACACCAGGGGTGTCGTCTCCAGTCTGGCCATGCAGGTGGCCGGCGCCCCGACCTTCCTGAGCACCGCCGAGGGGCAGGGCGTCAGCACGGAACTGCTCAGCCCCTACTTCGACCTGATGCGCCGTCGTCTGGCCGAGGGCGGTGGCGAGGAGGACCTGACGGGTGTGATCGACATGCTGGTGCGGCGGCCGACCCCTCGCCGTTAGGAGACGTGACCGCCACACCCCGCACGGCATCCTAGGAGGCTGGTTTGCGGTCCCGGTGACGTTTGTCGGTGCTCCGGTCGGGAACCGACCCGGCGTCAGTCACGCTCGCGGCGTCGGGAGCAGGGCATGCAGATCGGCTACAAGCTGGCCTCGGAGGGGTACGGCCCTCAGGAGATCATCCGGCAGGCCGTCCTGGCCGAGCAGGCCGGTTTCGACTTCGTCGAGATGAGCGACCACTACCACCCCTGGCTCGACGCGCAGGGCCACTCGTCGTTCACCTGGAGCGTGCTCGGCGCTATCGCGGCCAAGACCACCACACTGCGCCTGGCCACCGGCGTCACCTGCCCCACCGTCCGCTACCACCCGGCGATCATCGCGCAGGCCGCGGCGACCATGGCGCTGGTCTCCGACGGACGGTTCACCCTCGGGGTGGGTGCCGGCGAGCGACTCAACGAGCACGTCGTCGGGCAGGGTTTCCCCAGCGTACGAGGGCGTCACGAGCGACTCCGCGAGGCACTGGAGATCATCCGGCTGCTCTGGCAGGGCGGCTACCAGTCGTACGAGGGCCGGCACCTGCAACTCGAGGACGCCCGGGTGTTCGACCTGCCGGACACCCCGCCGGTGATCGCCGTGGCGGCCAGCGGCGAGGCGTCGGCCCGACTCGCCGCCGAGCTGGGCGACGGGTTGTTCGCCACCGAGCCGGACGCGTCGATCGTCGAGCACTACCGGCGCGCGCACGGCTCGGGCCCCCGCTACGCCGAGGTTCCGTTGGCGTGGGCCACCGACGAGCAGCAGGCGGTGCAGGCGGTGTTGCAGACCAGCCGGTGGCTGGTCACGGGCTGGAAGGTGATGAGCGAGCTGCCGAACCCGGTCAACTTCGACGCGGCCAGCGCGCACGTCGAGGAGAAGCACATCCGTCAGCTCTTCGCCGTCGGCCCCGAGCCGGAGCCGCACGTCGCCAAGGTCCGGTCGTACGTCGACGCCGGCTTCGACCACATCGTCCTGCAGAACGCCGGTCCCGATCCGGACGGCTTCCTGGACTTCTTCGCCAACGACCTCTCCGGTCGCCTGCGCGGGCGGAGCTGACCCACCTGCGGCACGCGAACACCCGGACGTGCCGAGGCCGCCCCGACTGATCGTCGGGGCGGCCGGCTGCGCGTTCGGGATGGGTGCGCGGTGTCCTCAGCGGAAGCAGTGCGCGATGGGCACCTGGCTGCCCTCGCAGTTGGTCGGCTCGTTCTCGACGACAACGCTCTCGTCGTCGATCTTGACCTGGGCGTGCGAGGCGAAGACCCCGCCCGGCTTCAGCGTCGACGCGTTGTGGGTGATCTTGCTGGTGTAGATCGCCACCGAGCCCGCCGTCGCGTAGATGCCGCCACCCGTGGACGTGGCGCCGACCGCCTCGTTGCGGGTCACGTCACTGCCGCGGACCAGCAGGTTCGCCTTCTCGGCGTAGATGCCGGCGCCGAGGCCGTGGGTGGTGTTGCCGTCGACCACGCTGTCGTCGAGCGGGGTCAGGCCCTTGACGGTCGAGATACCGCCGCCGTTGACGGTTGACGTGTTGCCACGGATGGTCATCTTGCGCATCACCAGCACCGCGTCGGAGTTCGCGGCACCGCCGCCGACCTGCGCGGTGTTGTTCAGCAGTTCGGTGTCGGAGACCTTGGTCCGGGCCGAGAAGCTGGCCAGCCCGCCACCCTGCACGGCGCTGTTCTGGGTGAAGGAGACGCTCTCCACCTCGGCCGCACCCCGGTAGTTGCCGAGCCCGCCGCCGTACGCGTTGGCGCTGTTGCGGTGGAACTCGGAGCGCTTCAGCGTCAGCACGCCACCGTTGAGCAGGCCCCCGCCCTTGCCCGCGGCGCCGGAGGCGCTGTTGCCGATGAACGTGGAGTCACTGACCACCATGTTGCCGTCGTTGAAGATGCCCCCGCCGCCGCCCTCGGGTGACAGCGACGTGCTCTGGGAGACCGTCACCCGCTCCACCACGGCCGTGGCGCCGTGCACCACGTGCACGCTGCCGCCCTCGATCGCCGAGCGGCCGTTGTGCAACTCCACGTCCCGCAGGGTCAGCTCCCCGCCGTCGCGGACGGTGAAGAACCGGAACGCCGCGGCCTGGGCGTCGCGGGCGATCGTGGCCCCGGCGCCGTCGATGGTGATGGGCTGGTAGATCACCGGCAGGCCGGCGGTGTCGTCGGCCGGGTTGTGCGGGGGCGCCTCGGCGTCACCGGGGGTCTCCGCGGCGTCGGCGGCCTCCCGGGCGTCGCGGATCCCGCCGTCGTACTGGTCGGTTTCGTGGAACGCCTCGGTGAGGACGTAGCGGCACTTGGGCGCGAGGCGGAGTTCCGCCCCGCCCTCGGCGTTGGCCGTCACCAGCGCCGCCACCAGCTTCGCGGCGTCGCAGGGGACCGACACCACGCCGCGCTTGCCGGTGCCCGGGGTGGTCGGGCGGTCCCGCTCGCCATCGCTGCGCTCGCGGTCCTCGCCGCTCCGGTCGTCGGCCCGCCGGTCGTCGTCGCTACCGGCCGTGCTGAGCCGGCCCAGACCGGGAAGGGCGAGGGCCCGGTCGGCGGCGGCGGCCACGCCTGCTGCTCCGGCCGCTCCCACGACCAGGCTCCCTGCCAGCAAACCGCTGGCCAGGAACCATCGGGACCGCCGCCTGGGTCGGGTCGCGCGGTCTCCTCCTGGGTACGTGGACATCAAGAATGCCTACCTTCCTGCCTTACTGCCGTGACCGCGCGCCGATCAGGGCGCGGGGCGCTCGACGTACCGTCGACCACCAAACGTCACGATAAATCCGCAATACGGACAGGAAGGTGTGAACGTGAATAGTGCCCTTATTCATCTTCGGAACCCACCAAACGGGGGCATCCCGATCACCCGCCGACGTGGATGCCGGGGCGTCGTAGCGGGTCGCGCTCGGTCCGGCGGATGATCTCCCGCACCACCGGAGGGGTGTCCCCCCGGCCGAGAATGAGATAGCGCGCCAGGTGCGCGATCGGGCTCCCCTCCGACCACTCGAAGTGCGCGTGCGGCCGCACGCCGGTCGCGTCCCGCAGGGCCAGCAGGATCGCGGCGATCGCGTTGGGCGCGGCCGGGCTGCTGGCCCGCAGCACCCGGAAGCCACTCACCTCGATGCCGTGCACCCGCAGCACCTGACTGAACTCCGACGGGTCGACCACGTCGATCTCCAGGAACAGCACGTCCGCCGCCCCGGGTACCGGATTCATCCCGCGCTGCGCCCGTTCCTTGACCGTGTACTCCTTCACCGAGCCCTTCTGCCGCTTGTTCGCGATCAGGTGCAGCTGCCC
The DNA here is from genome assembly GCF_053592955.1 of Micromonospora sp. NPDC002411. Taxonomy (NCBI): domain Bacteria; kingdom Bacillati; phylum Actinomycetota; class Actinomycetes; order Micromonosporales; family Micromonosporaceae; genus Micromonospora; species Micromonospora sp. NPDC002411. Next base: position 10,136 of record NZ_JBSFBM010000200.1, read on the forward strand.
GTCATGGGCCAGCGACTCGGTGATGAACCGACGGGCCGGTTCGTCGAACTCGATCCGCTCGGCACGCAGCTCGGTGGTGCGGGTGACCCGGGACACCAGCGAGACGGCGATGATGCCGAGGATGAACAACGCCGAGATGGTGATCCCGTCCGGCTGCTCGATGACGTTCTCGACCAGCGCGTACAGCAGCACCAGCGTCAGCACCGTGAAGCCGATCGCACCCACACGCTGGTGGCGGCGGGCCGCCGCGATCGTCACCGCCACCGCGCCGGAGACCATCATCGCCAGGATGCCCGTGGCGTACGCGCCGGCCTGTGCGTTGACGTCGGCCCCGAAGGCGATCGTGATGCCGACGCTGACGACGGTGTAGACGATCACCACCGGGCGCACCGCCCTCGCCCACTCCGGGGCCATGCCGTACGAGGGCAGGTAGCGGGGCACGATGTTGATCAACCCGGCCATCGCGGACGCGCCGGCGAACCAGAGGATGAGCACGCTGCTCACGTCGTAGACGGTGCCGAAGGCCTCACCCAGGTACCTGTGCGCCAGGAACGCCAGCGCCCGCCCGTTCGCGCCGCCACCCGGCCGGAACTCCTCCGCCGGGATGAGCAGGGTGGTCACGAATGTCGTCGAGATCAGGTACACCGACATGATCAGGGCTGCTGTGGTGAGCAGCCGACGCGTGTTGCGGATCCGGGCGGCCAGGCGGGCCTGTTTGTCCGGCCCGTCGGCCGATACCAGCGGCATCATGCTGACCCCGGTCTCGAAACCGGACAACCCCAGCACCAGCAGCGGGAAGGCCAACACGGCGGTGAGCAGCACGTGGCCCGGTCCGGCGCCGGTGGTGGTCAACACGGCCGTCCAGTCCGACACGATGCCGGGGTCCTCGACGATCCGGGCCACCGCCACCCCGACGATCACCGCGTTGAGCGCCAGGAAGATCGCGACGAGTGGGATGGCGACGACCACCGCCTCGCGGAAGCCGAGCAGGAACACCCCGCCGAGGATGAGCAGCAGCACGACGGTTACCGCGACCGGCACCAGGGCGCCCTCCGGGGCGTCCGGCAGGTACGGGTTCTCCAACAGGTGCACCGTGGCGTCGGCCGACGAGAGCGTGATCGTGATGATCCAGGAGGTCGCCACGAAGCCGAGCAGCACGAGGACGAAGACCTTGCCCCGCCAGAACGGCAGCAGCCGCTCCAGCATCGCCACGGAACCCTGACCGTGCGGGCTGTCGTGGGCCACCCGCCGGTACATCGGCAGCATGCCGAACAGGGTGAGCGCGACGATCAGGAGGGTCGCCAGCGGGGAGAGCGCGCCGGCCGCCACCGCGGCGATGCCCGGGAGGTACGACAGCGTGGAGAAGTAGTCCACCCCGGTCAGGCACATCACCTGCCACCAGGCGTGCGTGCGGTTCTGCCCCTCGCTCGTCTCCGGCCCGGGCGGCTGCACCCGGTGCTGGAAGAGCCAGCGGCGCAACGGGCTGGCCGGCGGCGCCGAACGGGCCGGGGTGTCCACGCGTTCGGGCACCACCACCCCGGGCCGGCCGCCCGGGTGCGGGCGGGCCGGGTCACGGGCCGCCCGCAGCGCCGGGTCCGGCCCGGTCGGCGCGTGGCGGCGTCCACCCCAACGTCGGGCTCTCGCCCGGTGCTCGTCACCCATCGTCAGTCCCCACCCTCACCGGTCCTGACCCGACGGTAGGCGGTGGCCGGGCGCCCAGCCGGGCGAACCGGGGACGTGAACGCGCTGCTCAGGACAGGTCCGGCACGGCGAGCAGTCGGGCCAGTGCCGGCGGGTCGGCGACGGTCACCGTCGCCGCCGGGTGTCGTACGCGCCCGCCGGGCACCAGCGCCGGCACCGGCGCGCCGAAGCGCAGACAGATGCCGCCCGCCGTGCTGCTACCGAAACTCGCGCCCCGGTCGACCATCGACACGTGCGGCCCGATCACCCGCCACCAGCGGTACGGGCCGCTCAGCTCGACGGCGATCACGTTGGCCCGTGCGGTGCGCAGCCGCCACGGCCCGTACCGGATCATCAGGTCCCGGTCGGTCACGACGACCCAGGCCGTCGCCGGGCGGACGCCCACCAGCGCCAACACCGGGCGGAACACCGGATCGAAGCGGAACGGGAACCGCGTCGCGACGTCGGTCACCGGGCACCCGGCCGGGCGGTGGGTCGGGACACCGGGCCACCCGGACGAAGGGGCCCGGGCCGCGCGGGCCGGGGTCGGGCGGCGGGCCGCCGCCGGGCCAGGACGGTCATGGCGCGGGCGTACCCGTTACGCGCCCGCCGACACCCGCGAAATCCCGCACCGTCGACGCCCTGCCCCACCGCCGGCCGACACCCCCCGGGCCGGCCGACGGTACTGGCCGACCCACGGAGCTGGATCGCCTCCGGCGAGCTGCGGGTGCAGCGGGTGGCCGACGCCGGTGCCGCCGACTTCACCATCTACCTGG
>NZ_JBSFBM010000201.1:0-12569 GCF_053592955.1 Micromonospora sp. NPDC002411
GGCAATAACTTCATGATCAACGCCGGGGTGGGAGGGGTCAGGGGGTTCGGACTGCTTCCAGGGCCAGCAGGGCCACGTGTAGGGACAGGCTGGCCTCTACCGAATCCAGGTCGACGTCGAGGATGCGGGCGATGCGGGCCAGGCGTTCGTAGAACGCGGGCCGGGACAGGTGGGCGGCGGCGGCGCCCGCGGTCTTGTTGCGGCCCTGTTCGAGGTACGCGCGCAGGGTGTCGAGCAACTGCTCCCGGGGGTGTCGGGCGTCGTACTCCAACAGTGCGCCGAGTTCACGTTCCACGAAGGTCTGCAGGCGGGGCTCGTCGCGCAGCAGGTGCAGCAGCCCGGCCAGGCCGACGTGCGGGAGACGGAAGATCGGCAGGTCCCGCCGGTCCCGGCGGGCGGCCTCGGCGATCTGCCGTGCCTCGACCAACGAACGTCGGGCCTCCCGCAGGCTCGCCACCCCGGAACCGGCGGCCACGATCACCGCGCCCGCCCCGACACCCCGGGCCGGGTCGGCACCGGATGTCGCCCGGGCCGTGCCGGAGTCGAGGCGTACCCGACGGAGTGTGGTGGCGAACGCGGACAGCGCGCGGTCCTCGGCGGCCGGGTCGGTCAGAGCCAGCAGCACGCCCACCGAGTTGTCGTCGACAGCGCTGGTCAGCGCGGTCAGCTTCGCCTCCCGCAGCGCCTGACCGACCGCCTCGGAGAGGTCCCGCAGCCGGGCCTGACCCGCCTCCGGGCCGTTCTCCCCAACCAGGTCCTCGGCCCGGTGTCGGACCATCACGCCGACCAGGTGCCGACGGTCGAGCACCACACCGAGTGCCTTGGCCCGCAGCGCGACCTCGTCCACCGGCCGGGAGTGGTCGAGCAGCGCGGTGAGCAGGGTGCGGTGGATCTGCCGCTCCAGCCCTTCGGCGTCACGCCGGATCAGCCGACCCAACGCGAGGGTGGACGCGGCCCGTTCGAGGAGGATGGTGAGCCGGGTGGGCGGGCCGGCGGTCGGCTCGCCGGACTGGGCGCTGGGAACGTCGCCGCTGGCCGGCCAGCGCAGCAGCAGCCGCCCCCAGTCCTGACCTCGCGCGCCGACGGCGGTGACCAGCCAGCCGCTGTCCGTGTCGTACGCGGTGCGCCCGGTCAGCGGGATCCGCCGGGAGTGCTGCTCCCAGCCGTCGAGCAGCAGTTCGGCGCTCTCGCCCGCCGGGTCGTACCCGAGCACCTGCCGGGAGAGGTTCTCCAGGACCACCGGGCACCCGGACAGTTCGGCGGCCTGCCGGATGACCTCGGCGGTGTCGGCGCCCTCGACAGACAGGTCGTTGAAGCGCTGGTGGATCTCCTCGGTGGCGCGCAGCTCGGTGAGCTGCGCGTCGACGATCAGCGCGTGCACCGCCTCGGTGATCCGCACGAACGGGGTGGCCCGACGCAGCTCCACCAGGGGAAGCCCGCGCCGCTCGGCGGCGGCGACCATCACCCGGGGCACCCCGGTGAGGTAGCGGCGGCCCAGCTCGACGACGAGTCCGGAGACGCCGACGTCGGCGAGGTCGCCGATGAACGCGCGCAGGCCCGCGTCGTCGCCGGGAAGACCGATGCCCGTGGTGAGCACCAGCTCGCCGCCGCCCAGCAGGGTGGCGATGTCCGGCACCTCGGCGATGTGTATCCACCGGACCGGCCGGTCCAGCCCCGCGTCTCCGGCCACCACGCGCGGCGCGCCGTGGCGGACGGGGTCCAGGGCGAGGACCTCACGGACGGTAGGGAACACGGCCGCCACGCTACCGTCCGTGACGCCGGATCTCGAACAGCGGCCGGCGACGCGCGCCGGGGCGGCGGCGTGGGCCTGCCCCGGCTCGACGGCGTGGTAGGACGGGCTCAGTCGACGCCGAACTCCATGGCGGCGCGGTCGAGCGCCTCGTCCTCGGCGGAGGCGACACCCCGGGAGGCGATGGCTTCCGCTCCGCCCTCCGGCATCGCGCCGATCAGCCCGGTCGAGGCCGCCTGCGCGGCGCCGATCACCCGCTGCGGGGCCGCGCCGCCGACCATGCCCAGGGAGGCGTACTGCTCCAGCTTCGCCCGCGAGTCGGCGATGTCCAGGTTGCGCATGGTGAGCTGGCCGATCCGGTCCGACGGGCCGAACGCCGAGTCCTCGGTGCGCTCCATGGACAGCTTGTCGGGGTGGTAACTGAACGCGGGACCGGTGGTGTCGAGGATCGAGTAGTCCTCACCCCGGCGCAGCCGCATCGTCACCTCGCCGGTGACGGCGGTGCCGACCCAGCGCTGCAGCGACTCGCGCAGCATCAGCGCCTGCGGGTCCAGCCAGCGGCCCTCGTACATGAGCCGGCCGAGACGGCGACCCTCGTTGTGGTAGTTGGCCAGGGTGTCCTCGTTGTGGATGGCGTTGACCAGCCGCTCGTACGCGTAGTGCAGCAGCGCCATGCCGGGCGCCTCGTAGATGCCCCGGCTCTTGGCCTCGATGATCCGGTTCTCGATCTGGTCGGACATGCCCAGGCCGTGCCGGCCGCCGATGGCGTTGGCCTCCAGCACCAGGTCGACGGCGCTGCCGAACTCCTTGCCGTTGATCGTCACCGGGCGGCCCTGGTCGAAGCCGACGGTGACGTCCTCGGTCGGGATCTCCACCGACGGGTCCCAGAAGCGGACTCCCATGATCGGGTTGACCGTCTCGATGCCGGTGTCGAGGTGCTCCAGGGTCTTCGCCTCGTGCGTGGCGCCCCAGATGTTGGCGTCGGTGGAGTAGGCCTTCTCGGTGCTGTCCCGGTAGGGCAGGCCGCGCTCCTGCAGCCACTCCGACATCTCCTTACGCCCACCCAGCTCGGTGACGAAGGCGGTGTCGAGCCACGGCTTGTAGATCCGCAGCATCGGGTTGGCCAGCAGGCCGTACCGGTAGAACCGCTCGATGTCGTTGCCCTTGAACGTCGAGCCGTCGCCCCAGATCTGGACGTCGTCGGAGATCATCGCCCGCACCAGCAGCGTCCCGGTGACGGCACGGCCCAGCGGGGTCGTGTTGAAGTACGCCCGCCCGCCGGAACGGATGTGGAACGCGCCGCAGGTCAGCGCGGCGAGGCCCTCCTCGACCAGGGCGGCGCGGCAGTCGACCAGGCGGCCCAACTCGGCGCCGTAGCTGAGCGCGCGACCGGGCACCGAGGCGATGTCGGGCTCGTCGTACTGGCCGATGTCGGCGGTGTAGGCGCAGGGAATCGCGCCCTTGTCGCGCATCCACGCGACAGCTACAGAGGTGTCGAGGCCGCCGGAGAAGGCGATGCCGACACGTTCGCCGGTGGGCAGGGAGGTGAGAACCTTGGACACGGGGAAAATTATGCAATAGAACGTATGGCCATGCAAGTCGAAGCGGTTACTCGCTGTCGCTCGGCGGGTCGTCGCGGCCCAGCTCCCAGAACGCCACCGCCGCCGCGGCGGCCACGTTCAACGAGTCGACCCCACGTCGCATCGGGAGGACCACCCGCACGTCGCTGGCCGACTGGGCCGCCGCCGTGAGGCCGGGGCCCTCCGCACCGAGCAGCAACGCCGCCCGCTCGCGCTGCGCCGGGGTCAACCGCTGCATGGGTACGGCATCCGGCGCGGGCGTCATGGCGAGCACTGTGAAGCCCGCGTCCCGTACCTGGTCCAGGCCCGCCGGCCAGCGATCGAGCTTGGCGTACGGCACCGCGAACACCTCCCCCATGCTGACCCGAACACTGCGCCGGTACAGCGGGTCGGCGCAGGTCGGCGACAGCAGCACCGCGTCGATGCCGAGCGCGGCGGCACCCCGGAAGATCGCCCCGAGGTTGGTGTGGTTGTTGACGTCCTCCAGGATCACGATCCGGCGCGCGGCGGCGAGCACCTCGGCCGCCGTCGGCAGCGACCGGCGGTGGAACGACGCCAACACCCCACGGTGTACGTGGAAACCGGTGGCCTGTTGCAACACGTCAGGCGTCGCGGCGTAGACCGGCGCCTCACCGGTGTCCAGGTCGGCGAGCTGGTCGATCCGCTTGGCGTCGACGAGGTACGACCGGGCCGGGTAGCCGGCGCGCAGCGCCCGGCGCAGCACCAGCTCCCCCTCGGCGATGAACAGTCCGTGCGGCGGTTCCCAGCGGGTGCGCAGCTCAACGTCGGTGAGCGCTCGGTAGTCGGCGATCCGGTCGTCGTCAGGGTCGGTGATCTGGTGGACGGGCACCCGACGATTCTGCCGGACGGCGAGCCTCCCACTCCGACGCCTGCCAGGCGGGGTGTTTTGTCCTGAGAAGAAGGGGAATGACCGGGACAGCAGGGATCCGACGGGAAGGACCAGCCAGGTGAGCACGGACCACACGGCACCACACCAAGCAGGCGCTCTGCCCCGGCACCCGACCGTCGCCGACCACATCGTGTCGCGGCTGTTCAGCTGGGGTGTGCACCGCTACTTCGGCTACCCCGGCGACGGCATCAACGGCATGACCTCCGCGCTGCAACGCACCAACGAGCGCGCCCAGTTCATCCAGGTACGCCACGAGGAGACCGCCGGCTTCGCCGCGTCCGCGCACGTCAAGTACGGCGGCGGGCCGCTGGGCTGCGCCCTGGTCACCAGCGGACCCGGTGCCATCCACCTGCTCAACGGCCTGTACGACGCGAAGCTCGACCACCAGCCGGTGGTCGCCCTGGTCGGGCACACCGCGACCACCGCCGAAGGTGGCGGCTACTACCAGGAGGTCGACCTGCTCGCCCTCTACAAGGACGTGGCGGCGGCCTTCCTGGCCCAGCTCGACCACCCCGCGCAGGTCCGGCACCTGGTCGACCGCGCGTGCCGCACGGCGCTGGCCCGACGTACCGTCACCGCCCTCGTCCTCCCCCTGGACATCCAGGACGAGCCGGCAGTAGTGGACCCGCCGCACGCGCACGGCTACTACCAGACCAGCAACGCGCCGAGCAGCACGCCGACAGTGCCGCCGGAGGCGGACGTACGCCGAGCCGCCGAGGTGCTGCGCGGCGGGCAGCGGGTCGCGATGCTGGTCGGGCAGGGCGCGCTCGGCGCGCGTGACGAGGTCCGCGAGATCGCCGACCGGCTCGGCGCCGGCGTGGCCACCGCCCTGCTCGGCTTCACCGCCGTCGACCACCGCGAGCCGTGGGTGACCGGCGCGATCGGGCTGCTCGGCACCCGACCGAGCTGGCAGCTCATGACCGGGTGCGACCGGCTGCTGATCGTGGGCAGCAACATGCCGTACTCGGAGTTCTACCCGCCACCCGGACAGGCCCGTGCGGTGCAGATCGACCTGGACGGCACCCAACTCGGGCTGCGGTACCCGACCGAGGTGAACCTGACCGGCGACGCCCGCCCCACAGTGCGGGCGCTGCTGAACGAGCTGGGCCCCGGCCCCGCGCCGACCGCCTGGCGGGCGGAGATCGCCGAGGCGACCTCGGCCTGGCGTCGGGTGCAACGCGACCTGGCCGAGCAGGCCGCCGACCCGGTCAACCCGCAGTTGCTCTTCCACACCCTCAACGAACGACTGCCCGACGACGTGCTGCTCGCCGTCGACTGCGGCACCACCACCGCCTGGTACGCCCGGCACATCCAGGTCCGCCCCGGGATGCTGGCCAGCCTGTCCGGCACGCTGCTGTCCATGGGCGGCGCCATGCCGTACGCGCTGAGCGCCAAGTTCGCCCACCCGGACCGGCCGCTGGTCGCGCTGATCGGCGACGGTGCCATGCAGATGAACGGTGTCAACGAGCTGATCACCGTGGCCAAGTACTGGCGTAGCTGGGCCGATCCCCGGTTCGTGGTGCTGGTGCTCAACAACCGGGACCTGGCGTTCGTCAGCTGGGAACAGCGCTCCACCGAGGGGACGCCGATGTTCCCGGACAGCCAACAGCTGCCGGACATCGCCTACCACCAGTGGGCGGAGGTGCTCGGGCTGCGCGGCGAGCTGGTCGACTCACCGGAGCAGCTGCCCGGCGTGTGGGACCGGGCGCTGTCCGCCGACCGGCCGGTGGTGATCAACGCCCTGGTCGACCCGGCCGAGTTGATGCTCCCGCCGCACTTCACCGCCGAGCAGGCCCGCAAGACCGCGGCGGCGGTGCTGCGGGGCGACACCGACTGGGCCGGAATCGTCCGCCGCGGCCTACCGGCCACCCTGGCCAGCTACCGCCCCCGCCGCCGCCGCGACCGCTGACCCCCGGGTGGGGTCAGCCTCGGCGGTTCAGCCAGCGTTCCAGCGGCGACAGGCGGTCCTCGTTCTGGTTCTGCGGGGTCTGCGGGACAGCCGGGCGCTCGACCGGGCGGCGGGGATCGCCAGCGAGCTCCTTGCTGGGCGCTGCGAACGCCTTCTCCGGCTGGCCCTTGACGGCGGTGGCGATGACCCGGGCGACCGCGTCGATCACCTTGGTCTGCACCGCGGAACCCACCGAGTCGGCCGGGTCGTCCGGGTTGGCGGCGATGCCGGCCACCGCGACCTGCGGGGTGAAACCGACGAACGTCTCGGTGGAGTTCTGCTCCGAGCTGCCCGTCTTACCCGCCACCGGCCGGCCGTCGAGGATGCCGTTCACACCGGTCGCGGTGCCACCGTTGCACTGCCCGAACGCGGACTGCTGACCCACCGGGCAGCGAGCGGCATCGGTCGCGGCACGGGCCACGTCGGGGTCGAGGACCCGCTTGCAGGACGGCTGACCGACCGGCACCTTCGCACCGCTCGCGTCGGTCACCGAGACCACCGGCACCGGCGTGCAGTAGGTGCCCTCGGCAGCCACCGTGGCGTACGCGTTGGCCAGGTCCAGCGGGGTGGTGGCGGCCACGCCGAGGGTGAACGAACCCCAGTTCGCGGCGTTGTTCTTAGCGAAGGCCGCGTCCGAGTCGGCGCGGAAGGTGATGCCCAGCCGCTGCGCCATCTCGACCACCTTGTCCTGGCCGACCTGCTCGGCCAACCAGACGAAGTAGGTGTTCACCGAGCGGCCGAAGCCGTCCCACATCATCCGGTACCCGTCCATCCAGTCCGGGTTGGCGTTCGCCGGGCACCAGCGGCCGTCACAACTGCCCGGACCCTCGGCGGCATACCGGGTGGGCAGCTTGGCAGGCGCGTCGAAGCCGGTGGAAAGGGTACGGCCCGACTCCAACGCGGCGAGCATGGTGAACATCTTGAACGTCGAACCTGCCTGGTACCCGTCGACGCTGGCCCCGCCGGAGATCAACGGGTTGACGGTGTTCGGGTGGTTCGCCTGCCCGGCCGGGTTGTCGGCCAGGCTGTAGTGCCGGTTGACCGCCATCGCCAGCACCTGCCCGGTGCCCGGCTGGACCGCCGCGATCGGCAGGGCGCGCTTGTTGTCGTACCCGTAGACCTTGGTGGCCTGCTGCTGCGCGGTGGCCTGGATCTTCGGGTCCAGCGTGGTGACCACTGTGTAGCCGCCCGAGCGCAGGGCCTGTTCGCGCTCTGCGACGGTGGCACCGAACGCCGGCTGGCTCCGCCACCACTGACGCAGGTAGTCGCAGAAGAATCCCCAGTCGTCGTGGCCCTGGGAGACAGCGGTGCAGCCGTTGGGCTGGGCGGTCGGGTGCAGGGTCAGCGGCTCCGCCTTGGCCTGGGCGGCCTGCGCCGCGGTGATCGCGTTGGTGGCGACCATCGAGTCCAGCACGTACGACCGGCGGGCCAGCGCCTCGTTCTTGTCCCCGTCGATCGGGCTGTACGCGTCCGGGGACTGGACCAGGCCGGCGAGCAGGGCCGACTCGGCGAGGGTCAGCTGTGCCGGCGGTTTGCCGAAGTAGCGCTGGCTGGCCGCCGCGATCCCGTACGCGCCGGAGCCGAAGTAGGCGATGTTCAGGTACCGGTCGAGGATCTCGTCCTTGCCGAGGCTCTTGTCCAGCGCACTCGCGTACTTGATCTCCTGGATCTTGCGGCCCACTGTGGGGTCGGTGGCGGCGGCGCGCTCCTCGGCGGTGCGGGTGGGGTCGGTCTTGAGCACGTTGCGGACGTACTGCATGGTCAGCGTCGAGCCACCCTGCTCGGTGCCGCCGCCCTTGACGTTGGCCACCAGCGCCCGGGCGAGGCCGCGCAGGTCAGCGCCACCGTGGTCGTAGAAGCGCCGGTCCTCGGCCGCCACGATCGCCTGCCGCATCACCGGGGCGATCTCCGACAGGGGGACGTCGGTACGGTTCACGTCGTAGAACGTGGTGATCAGCGTCTTGCCGTCGTTGGCGTAGAGGTACGAGCGCTGCGGGGTGGCCGGGGTCTTCAGTGAGGCCGGCAACGCGGCGTACGACCCGAGGGCGGCGCGGGCGCTGAGCCCGAGCAGCAGGTTGCCCGGGAGCGCGGCGACTGCCAGGACAAGCCCGGCCAGCACGCCGGCGAACAGCACGGTGAACAGCCGCGACAGCGGCGAGCGGGAGGCGGCCATGCTCCCCAGGATTGCCACAAAAACCGCCAACCGGCCAGCCCCGCAGCAGGATTGTCAGCAACTTCACGGCCCCCCACCAGCCAACCCCCACCGTCCCGTCTCGGTGATCATGAAGTTATTGCCGCGACACGCCGCTGTGGAGGGCAATAACTTCATGATCAACCGGGAAAGAGGGGTCAAGGGGCTGGGGTGCTCAGGCTGGCGCTGGCGGCGTCTCGTGCGGTTTCACGGGGCATCAGGCGGCCGGAGCGGTAGCCGATGCCGATGCCGGCGATCAGCACGAAGATCGCGCCGAACGTCTGGAGCGAACCGATCAGGGCGCCACCGAGGCCGAGAAGCGGCGCAGCGATGATCAACATGACGCCGTCGCCGAGGCTGAACGTGCCCGAGCGGGCCACCGCCCACCCGGTGAGGAACCAGCCCACGCTGTAGAAGGTCGCCCCGAGCAGGACCAGCGACCGTGCGGTGGTGCCGAAGACCGGCGTCTGCTCGGCGAGCCCGGCGAAGGGCAGCATCAGCACCGTGCCGGCGATGCTGACCAGCAGCCCGGCGGCGGCCACCCGGCGGCTGCGGGTCGCGGCGAGCAGCCCGGCGAGGGCCAGCAGCGCGAGCAGGCCGAGCCACACCGCGGCCACCCAACCGATCAGGTACACCGCCCGACCGTCGGCCGGATAGGGGTCGTTGCCCACCCCGCCGTCGCTGGCCATCGCCACCGCGCCGTAGAGGATGGCGTACGCGGGCAGCAGCCACACGGCGGCCCGCGCGAACTTTCGCACCGACCAGGCCCAACTGGCGTTCGTGGCCGGAGCGCCAGGGGTCGGCTCGCCAACGAAGGGCAGTACGCCGAAACCGCCACCGGTGCGGCGGGAGCCCAGCGGTGCGATCGGGTCGTGCGCGCCGCGCACCGGGGCCGAGGACCACATCCGCTTCGCCGGATCCTTCATGCGTCACCTCGCTCGTCCACGAGCGGTGCGAGACGCGCCGGGGCGCCCCGATTGCCTGGTCACCACCCGTCCTAAGACCGATCGTGGCAGGCATCGGAGCGCCCCATGAGCATTTCTCGTATTAACGCCGGATTGCCGGCCTGTGTACCCGGATCAGCCGCGCTCGCGCTGATCGGCCGGGTCCTCGACCAGACTCAGCGGAGACACCGGCTCCGGTGCCGGCAGCCCCTGCGGCTTGTTACCGCCGGTGGCCTGCGCCTCGGCGACGCGTACCTCGTCGTGGATCTGCTGGGCCGCCGCGGCTGCGGCCTGCGCGGCCTCCGCGGCCTCGCGCTCCACCTGGCTCGCGTGGTCCGCGGCCTCTGGCGCGGGAAGATCCCCCACCATCTGGCTCAACCCACCGAGGGCGCCACCCATCCCCTCCAGGGCCTTGGTCAGCTCGGCCGGGACGATCCAGACCTTGTTGGCGCTGCCCTGGGCGATCTGCGGGAGGGCCTGCAGGTACTGGTAGGCGAGCACCTTCTGGCTCGGGTTCGCCTGGTGGATCGCGTCGAAGACCGTGCGGATCGCCTTCGCCTGACCCTCGGCCTGCAGGATGCGGGCCTGCCGGTCACCGTCGGCGCGCAGCACCGCCGACTGCTTCTCACCCTCTGCGGTGAGGATCTGCGACTGCTTGTGCCCCTCGGCGGTCAGGATCGCCGCGCGACGGTCCCGCTCGGCGCGCATCTGCTTCTCCATCGAGTCGCGGATGCTGGCCGGCGGCTCGATCGCCTTGATCTCCACGCGGGTCACCTTGATGCCCCAGCGGCCGGTGGTCTCGTCCAGCACACCGGACAGGTGCCGGTTGATCTCGTCGCGGCTGGTCAGCGCCCGCTCCAGGTCCAGCGAACCGATCACGTTACGCAGCGTCGTGACGGTGAGCTGCTCGATGGCCTGCAGGAAGCTGGAGATCTCGTAGGTCGCGCGAACCGAGTCGACCACCTTGAAGTAGAGGACCGTGTCGATCGAGACCACCAGGTTGTCCGAGGTGATCACCGGCTGCGGCGGGAAGCTGACCACTTGCTCCCGCATGTCGACCTTGGTACGAACCGCGTCGATGAACGGCACCAGCAGGTTGAGGCCAGGGCTGAGGGTGCGCTTGTACTTACCGAGCCGTTCCACCACGTCCTGGCGCTGCTGCGGCACGATCCGCACCGCCTTCGCCAGCGTTATCACGGCGATCAACGCCACCGCGATGATCAGCACCCCAATGACTGTCATCCCGTTCACCCTCTCGCTTCCGGCAGCTCGCCGGGGGAAGAAACATCGTCCTGCCACACCAGGGCGGTCGCGCCCCGGACCTTTATCACCCGAACCCGTTGACCGGGGTCGTGAACCTGCGTCGTGTCGTACGACCGGGCGGTCCACAGCTCGCCGTCGATCTTGACGAGACCGTGCTCGGCGTCCACCCGTTCCAGCACCAGCGCCGTGGAGCCCTCGATCGCCTCCACGCCGAACGGCTGCTCGCCGTTGTCCAGCGCGGACCGCTGGTGCCGCCGGATGACCGGCCGGGCCACCACCAGGCTCAACGCCGACACCACAGCGAAGACCAGCGCTTGCACCGCCACCGGCGCGCCCAGAGCGGCGGCCCCGGCGGCGGCGAACGCACCGACCCCGAACATGATCAGGAATAGCGTCGTCGTGAAGATCTCGGCGACCGCCAGCAACACACCCAATACGATCCACACCACCGCGTCCACCCCACGATCGTGACACGCAAATGCACGCGCGGCCTCCCCGCGAAGATCAGTAGGCTCGGCGGGGCCCTCTCTGACCCTGATCCGGGCGCCCGACCGACCCGAGGAGACCCCGTTGCCCCTGCTGCCCGAGACCGCCCGACAGATCGACGACCAGGTCGCCCAGGCACAGCGTGACGGGCACGCCCCGTCGCTGGTGGTAGGCGTCGTCCGCGACGGCACCCTGACGCACCTGGCCACCGCCGGCGAGCACCCCCGCCCGGACGTCGACCTGCAGTACCGGCTTGGCTCGATCAGCAAGACGATGACCGCGACCCTGATCATGCAGCTGCGCGACGCCGGCCGGCTCACCGTCGACGACCCGCTGGAGAAGCACCTACCGGGCACCGGCCTCGGCACGCTAACAGTGCGCCAACTCCTCGGGCATGCCAGCGGCCTTCAGCGCGAACCCGACGGCGACTGGTGGGAGCGGACCGAGGGCGTCGACCTGCCCACCCTGCTCGCCGGGGTCACCGCCCACAAGATCGCCTACCCGCCGCACGCCACGTACCACTACTCCAACCTGGCGTACGGACTGCTCGGCGGCGTGCTCGAAGCGCTCACCGGAACACCCTGGGTCGACCTGCTCGGCCAGCGGATCCTCACTCCGCTGGGCATGGCTCGCACCACCTACGACGCGACCGAGCCGTACGCCCGCGGCTACGTCGTACACCCCTGGCACGACACCCTGCGCGAGGAGCCGCGCACCGACACCGGCGCGATGGCCCCCGCCGGGCAGCTCTGGTCCACGATCGAGGACCTGGGCCGGTGGGCCGCGTTCCTGGCCGACCCCGACCCGTCGGTGCTGGCCGCCGACACACTGACCGAGATGTGCTCCCCCGTCGTCATCAGCGACCACGAGGCCTGGACCCACGGGCACGGCCTCGGCCTGGAACTGTTCCGGGAGGGCAACCGGGTGTACGTCGGGCACGGCGGATCGATGCCCGGCTACGGCGCCTCGCTGGCCGTGCACCGGCCCAGCCGTACCGCCGTGGTCGGCCTGGTCAACGCGTACACCCTGCGCAACGTTCACCTCGGCGCGCTCGGACGGCGGCTGCTCACAGTGGTGTTGGACGCCGAACCCGCGCCGGTCGCCCCCTGGCTGCCGGCCACCACCCCGCCGCCCGCCGAACTCGCCGAGCTGACCGGCCGCTGGTGGTGGATGGGCACCACCATCGAGGTGTACGCGGACGCCAACGGCGACCTGCGCGCCGGCCCGGTCGGCGCACCGAACCTCCACTTCGTCGCCGAGGGCCCCGACCGCTGGCGTGGACGGGCTGGTGGACAGGACGGCGAGATCCTCACTGTGCACCGCGACGAGCAGGGCCGGGCGGTCGCGCTGGACGTCGCCACCTTCGTCTACACCCGCACCCCCGACCAGGAGCCCTGAGAGCACGCCGCCCAGCCCACCCTGCGCCCACCCTGCCTCAGACCGGAGGTGCGCGATGACCGCCCCCCTGCGCCTCGGCACCCGGGGCAGCGCCCTGGC
>NZ_JBSFBM010000202.1:0-12507 GCF_053592955.1 Micromonospora sp. NPDC002411
GCCGTGGGCGCGACGGCGAGCTGGGCCACCGGGGTGGCCAGCTCCTCGACGTCGAACAGCCAGGCCGGGACCTGCGCCTCACCCCGGCTCGTGCGGACCGGCACGGCGCCGAGGGTGACCCCGGTGACGGTGAGCGACAGGCAGGCGGTCTGCGTCGAGCTGGTGGTCCAACCGTCTGGGCCGGGCTCGACGGTGGGGCCGCCGGGGGTGGGCAGGCCGGGCCGCTTGGGTCGTCCCGGGCACGGCAACGGGTCACCCTGGTCGAGCTGGCGGTACGCCTCGGCGGCGCTGACCAACGGCAGCGTCAGCCGCCCGTCCGGGAACCGGATCTCGCCGCCGACCCTTGTGGGGTACATCGGAACCTGCGCCCGATACCAGCCGGCCCGGAACGCCGCCTCGGTGTCAGGTGTGAAGCCTGGTTCACCCGTGAGCACTGTCGGCCCCTCCAGCGGCACGTACCCCGTGCGCCACGCCGTTCCGGGCTGCCACGCCTCGGCGACCTGGGCCGCCCTCTGGTCGAAGGCCTCCGCGGGTCGCGCCGGGTCGCTCGGCCGGCCGGCCCTGCCGGCATCGGTCGCGGCACAGCCCGCCACGAGAAGCAACGGGAGTACGAGCAGCAGAGCCGGTCGACGCATGAACGGTTCGACGCGGCCACCGACGACCCGGTTCCCCGGCACGGGTTCAGGTTTCGCCACCCAGATCCGTCTGGTACGCCTCCCAGAGCAGGTCGGAGCCGCGTCGCCGATGCCGGGCCAGCTTCCGCAGCAGGTGCCCGGCTCGATGCCGTAGCTCGTCCGGGTGCACCTCGGTCTGCTCGGCGATCCGCTGGACCGCGAGGAGCGCGGCCACGATCGCTGCGTGCTCCCGGGTCAGCAACCGCACTCCGTGCTCCAGCCGGGGCGACTGGGTGAGCAGCTCCCGGTAGAGGCCTGCTGGCCCCTCGGTGACCCGGACGTGCTCGGCGAAGCCCTGCCGCACCGGACGCAGCCGCAGCAGGATCTCCTCCCGCCAGCGCGGCTCGGTGGTGACGACGGCGACGGCCCGGCCGAACGCGTGCACGTCTCCGGCGAGCCCGGCCGGGCGCGGCTCACCCGGTAGTCCGACGGGATGTGGATCGACGGGATGCGCGGCACGCGGACGGGCGACGAGTGACGGCTGCTGGACCGGACCGGTGACCATGGCACCTCCCGCGCGAAAGCTGCTATCCGATAACGCGATGGTGCGGCTGACCGGAGGGCCCTGTCCAGGGCCGTCAACCGGCTCATCTGCCCCGTTCGCCCCAGGAGCCCCACCTGCACCAGCGGTCACTGGTCACGGGGCCGGGGGGTGGCCTAGCGGGGGTGCGCCGCCAGGCGGTTCAGGTGGTCGGCGACGGCGTGCGCGGCGTCGTCGCGCCCGTCGGCCGGTCGGCCGGTCGTGATCGCGTCCGCCAACGCGCGCAGCTCGGACGGGGGCAGGGTGTCCAGACCCATGCCGCGCAGGGGGATGACGACCCGCGGCGCGCCCGACCGGTCGACGGCGACGACGGCGGAGCGCAGCCGCTGCCCGTCCACCGGGGCATCGTCCCCGCGAAGCGGCACCCCGTCGGCGTCGATTCGGGCGGTGGCGAGGTCGACGGAACGGGTACGGAACGCGCCCCGGACCCGTACCCGGCTGCCGTCCAGCCAGGCGGCGGTGCGGAGCACCCGCAGCACGAGGTAGACGCCGAGCAGGACGAACGGCAGACCGCACAGCCCGACCACCGGGACGGAACTGGACTGGTCCGCGCCACCGGTGGGTTCCCTCAGCCCGGGCGGCAGCATTCCCGGCGGCAGGTCGCGGGCCTCCTCATAGGAGGCGAAGGCGTCCCCCGGGCCGGTCAGCCGCCGCAGCAGCCCGCCGGCGAGCAGGGGCAGCGCCACGAACGCCATGCCGAGGGTCGCGACGAAGACGCCGGACAGCACCGCCACGGTGCGCTGGGCGGGTGACGCGCCTACCGACAGGCGCAGCTCCTGGTGGGTCACAGCAGGCAGCGTAAGACCCCCGACACGACGAAGCGCCCCGGCTGGTGGGCCGGGGCGCTTCGCTCGAGGTGGTGGAGGTGCCGGGAATCGAACCCGGGTCCTTCGCCGGTTTGTCAGGGCTTCTCCGAGCGCAGCTCGCTGTGCCTCTACTCGGCCCCACCGCTCACGCGAGCAAGTTGGTGTGACGGGCCCAGTCGCTGATTGATCTCGCCGCACGGACCCCGCGACCGGGTCCGATTGGCCAGCCTTCTAGCTGATGCCGGCTACTGGGACGAAGGCGTTCCCAGACCGACAGACTTAGCTACTCGCCTCAGGCGGCGAGAGCGAAGTCAGCGCGAGTGTTATCGGCGCTTATAAGTTTCCGACGATCGATTCTCGAGACGACGTCGGCTTCCTCGGCTCGCTTCCCCTGTCGCTGCGTACGAAGTCGAAACCAGTCACCCCCTCGACAGGCCACCGATGTGGCGGCACTGACAAGACTAACGCCTGCCGCAACAGCTTTCATCCCGAGCCCTGGGCCGGCGCGCCGACCCGGACAAACAGGATGAATCAGTCGTCCATGCCCTTGCCGCGTCGACCGGACACCCGGGCGATCTCCCGGTCCGCGTCCCGCTTGGCGAGGTCCTGACGCTTGTCGTACGCCTTCTTGCCCTTGGCCAGGGCGATCTCGACCTTGGCCCAGCCGTCGGAGAAGTAGACCTGCAACGGGACGATAGTCAGACCACCCTCGCGGGTCTTGCCGACGAGCTTGTCGATCTCACCCCGGTTGAGCAGCAGCTTGCGCGTACGCCGGGGCTCGTGGTTGGTCCAGGTCCCCTGGGTGTACTCCGGGATGTGCATGGCGTGCAGGTACAACTCGCCGTCGCGCTCCTGGGCGAAGGCGTCGACAAGCGACGCGCGACCGGCCCGCAGCGACTTGACCTCGGTGCCGGTCAGCGCCATGCCCGCCTCGTAGGTGTCGAGGATCGCGTAGTCGTGGCGCGCCTTCTTGTTGGAGGCGACCACCTTGCGCCCCTTTTCCCGTGGCATCGGTGCCACCCCCTCTCCGGCGTCCGTGGCCGAGCTCACCCCGGCCGGACAACCGATCATGCTACCCGAATGACAAGGACCCTCCCGCGCCGTTTATTTCCGGCTGCGGGAGGGTCCTCGGGAGACGACGGGACGACCCGTACGGTGCCTAGACCCGCAGGTAGAAGCGCAGAGTGATCCACGCGGTGCCCGCGCTGACCAGACCACCGACGCCGGCCATCAGCGGGAAGATGAACAGGATGTCGCCCCAGCTGATCGGCGAGAGCAGACCCTGCAACGCGCTCAACGAGCCGTCGAAGAGCAGATACTTCGCCGCGATCAGGGCGACCAGACCGAGCAGCGAGCCGATCAGGCCGGCCACCACGGCCTCCAGCACGAACGGCGCCTGGATGAACCAGTTGGACGCGCCGACGAGCTTCATGACCGCGACCTCACGCCGCTTGCTGTACGCGGCCACCTGAATGGTGTTCGCGACGAGCAGCAGGGCGGCGATCGCCATCACGATGGCGGCGGCCAGAGCGATGTTCTGGATCGACGTGAGGATGTTGAAGATCTTGTCGAGCAGCTTGCTCTGGTCGACGATCTCGTCGACGCCCCCGGTCTCCTTGTACTGGTCGTAGATGTTCTTGTACTGCTCCGGGTTGTTCAACGTGATCCGGAAGGACTCCGGCAGCTGGTCCGGCTTGACCGCGTTCACCAGGTCCGGAGCGTCCTGGTACATCGTCTTGAAGCGCTCGTACGCCTGGGCCTTGTCGACGTAGATGACCTCCTTCACCAGGGGGTCACCGTCGAGCTTGGTCCGCAGATCGGTGCGCTCCTGCTCACTCACCTCCTGGTTCAGGAAGATCGCGACCTGGATGTTCTTGAAGTAGAGGTCCTTCATGTCGTCGACCTGGCGGTACATGAGACCGCTGGCGCCGAGCATGGTCAGCGAGACCGCCATCGTGATGATCATCGCGATGGACATGGTCACGTTGCGCCACAGTCCGACCAGTACCTCGGACAGGACGTATTTCACGCGCATCGGGATTTCCTCCGGGTCTCCGGCATGAGGTGTTCGTCGTCAGGCTGGGCAAGGGTGGAGCGTCGGCTCACCCGTAGACGCCGCGGGCCTGGTCACGCACGATGCGACCGCTCTCGATCTCGACGACGCGGCGGCGCATCTGGTTCACGATGTTGGAGTCGTGGGTGACCATCACGACGGTCGTGCCGGTGCGGTTGATCCGGTCCAGCAGACGCATGATCTCGATCGAGGTGTCCGGGTCCAGGTTTCCGGTGGGCTCGTCCGCCAGCAGGATCAGCGGACGGTTCACGAACGCCCGGGCGACCGCGACCCGCTGCTGCTCACCACCGGAGAGCTCGTGCGGGTAACGGTGCTCCTTGCCACCGAGCCCGACCAGCTCCAGAACCTCCGGCACGACCCGGCGGGCAACCGCCTTGGTCTTGCCGATCACCTCGAGGGCGAACGCCACGTTCTCGTAGGCGGTGCGGTTCGGCAGCAGCCGGAAGTCCTGGAAGACACAGCCGATCGAGCGCCGGAAGTGGGGTCGCTTCCAGGAACGCATCGACGTGACGTCCTTGCCGTTGACGACGACGCGTCCCTTGTTGGGGGCCACCTCGTGCAGCAGCATCTTGATGATCGTGGACTTGCCGGAGCCGGATGGACCGATGAAGAAGACGAACTCGCCCTTCTCGATCGAGACGGACACGTTGTCGAGCGAAGGCCGGGACGCCTTCGGGTACGTCTTCGTCACTTGCTCAAGCTGAATCACGGGTCGTGAGTCTACGCGGTGTAACAACTGAGCCAAGCCCCACGCCCCGCCGATCCGTCGCGAGTCGCCGAATCAGGCCCCCACCTGGAGATCGATGACGCGCTGCGCCTACGCGCGGTTACGCACCGTCGTCGGCGAGTTGCCGCTGCTTGCGCCAACGGATGCCCGCCTCGATGAAACCGTCCAACTCACCGTCGAAAACGGCGCTCGGATTGCCGGTCTCCTGCTCGGTTCGGAGATCCTTCACCATCTGATACGGGTGCAGGACGTAGGAGCGCATCTGGTCGCCCCAGGAGCCGGCGGCGTTCTCCTTGAGACCTTCGAGCTTGGCCTGCTCCTCCTGGCGCTTGCGCTCCAGCAGCCGGGCCTGCAACACCCGCAGCGCGGAGGCCTTGTTCTGCAGCTGCGACTTCTCGTTCTGGCAGGTCACCACGATGCCGGTCGGGATGTGGGTCAGCCGCACCGCCGAGTCGGTGGTGTTGACGCTCTGCCCACCGGGGCCGGAGGAACGGTAGACGTCGACGCGTACCTCGTTCTCCGGGATGTCGATGTGGTCGGTCTGCTCGGTGACCGGCAGGACCTCGACGCCCGCGAAACTGGTCTGCCGGCGGCCCTGGTTGTCGAACGGGCTGATCCGGACCAGGCGGTGGGTGCCCGACTCGACGCTGAGCGTGCCGAAGGCGTACGGCACCTTCACCGCGAAGGTGGCCGACTTCAGGCCCGCCTCCTCGGCGTACGAGGTCTCGTAGACCTCGGTCGGGTAACCGTGCCGCTCAGCCCAGCGCAGGTACATCCGCAGCAGCATCTCGGCGAAGTCCGCGGCGTCCACGCCACCAGCGCCGGCCCGGATGGCGACCAGCGCCTCCCGGGAGTCGTACTCGCCGGAGAGCAGGGTGCGGACCTCCATCTCCTGGATGGCCTTGGTCAACCCGGTGATCTCCGACTCGACCTCGGTCAGCACGCCCGGGTCGGACTCGGCCTCGGCGAGCTCCAGCAGCACCTGGGCGTCGTCGAGACCGGAGCGGAGGCTGCCCAGCTTGCTGATCTCGCCGTTGACGTACGACAGCTGCGAGGTCACCTGCTGAGCCTTGGCCTGGTCGTCCCAGAGATCGGGGGCGGAGGCCTCCTGCTCGAGGCGGGCCTTGTCCTCGTGGAGCCGGTCGATGTTGAGGACGGCCTCGATGTTTCGCAGGGTCGCGTCGAGTTCCTTGAGCTGTTCGGCGTAATCGGCAGCGGTCACGACAGACAAGCGTACTGTGCCGTGGGCAGCTCAGCTCGTTGCGGATGCGCGAACCCGCCGATCATCACCCGACGGGGGCGGACTTCAACCACGACAGGGCGGCCCGGTGGTAGGCGACGGCGAACTCCAGCGCGCTGGCGTCGTACGTCTCGCCGTCCCGTTTGGCGTTCTTGACCTGTTCCCGGACCTGGGCGAGGGCCTCGGTGTGGTACTCGTTGGCCGAGGCGTACAGGCCCTTCAACTGGCTCGCCGAGTGCAGGTTGCCGAAGGCCATCCGCAGCGCGATCGGGTTGCGGATGGTGTCCCGCCCCGGGTTCTCCGCGAGCCAGCGGGAGAACGTCCGTTTCCCACTGGCCGTCAGTGCGTACGGCTGGCTCATCCGCGGCCCCGGCTTACCGAGACGCACGTAACCCCGCTCGGCCAGCACCGGCAACTCGCGGTAGACCTGACTGCGGGTCATCGACCAGTACGGCGCCAGTCGGCGCTCAGCGGCGGCCATCAACTGACCGCCTGTCATCGGGCCCTCGTGGAGGAGGCCGAGCAGGGCCGCCGCCGTAGGGTTGACTCCGGATTCCGCCATGCCCACTACGCTGCCACTTTGCGCACCCGGCGTCCAGGATTTGCCAGTTTGCCACCCAACAGGACTTCCTAAGTGCACTGTCGGCGGCAGACTGTCCGTTGAGGACTATCGATGGGTTGCGGCAGGTCGTCCGACCGCCGGCAGCGCCGCGCGCCGCCGGCGGTCGTCGCCGGTCAGCCCATGTGGGGGTACGTGTGGTCGGTCGGCGGCACGAAGGTCTCCTTGATCGTCCGCGGCGACAACCAACGGACCAGGTTCAACCAGGAGCCCGCCTTGTCGTTGGTGCCACTGGCCCGGGCACCACCGAAGGGCTGCTGCCCGACCACCGCGCCGGTCGGCTTGTCGTTGATGTAGAAGTTGCCGGCCGCGTACCGCATGCGCTCGGCGACCGCGTCCACCACCCGGCGGTCGTTGGCGAACACCGAGCCGGTCAACGCGTACGGGGCGATCGACTCGGCCTGCGCGACCACGTCGTCGAAGCGGGCGTCGTCGAACACGTGCACGCCCAGGATCGGCCCGAAGTACTCGGTGGTGAAGGTCTCGTGGGCGGCGTCGGAGCACTCGAACAGCGTCGGCCGGACGAAGTAGCCGACCAAGTCGTCCGCCGTGCCACCGGCCAGCACCCGGCAGGAGTCGTCACCGTTGATCAGATCCAGCGCCGCGGTGTGCCGGGCGAACGCCTTGTCGTCGATCACCGCGCCGCCGAAGTTGCCGAAGTCGGCCACGTCGCCGTAGGTCAACGAGTCGGTGGTGGCGGCCAGCCGGTCGCGCAGCCCACCCTCCCAGATCGAGCGTGGCACGTACGCCCGCGAGGCCGCCGAGCACTTCTGACCCTGGTACTCGTACGCGCCGCGGATCAGAGCGGTGTGCAGGGCGTCCACGTCGGCGCTGGTGTGCGCGACCACGAAGTCCTTGCCGCCGGTCTCGCCGACGAGGCGCGGGTAGCCCCGGTAACGGGAGATGTTGTCGCCGACGGTCCGCCACAACTGTTGGAAGACCTTGGTGGAACCGGTGAAGTGGATGCCGGCCAGATCCGGGTCGGCCAGCACGACGTCGGAGACCTCCTCGCCTCGGCCGGTGACCATGTTGATCACGCCGGGCGGCAGGCCGGCGGCCTCGAACAGCCGCATCGTGAAGTGCGCGGCGAACTGCTGGGTCGGGCCCGGCTTCCAGACCACGGTGTTGCCCAGCAGAGCGGGCGCCGACGGCAGGTTGCCGGCGATGGCGGTGAAGTTGAACGGGGTGACCGCGTAGACGAAGCCCTCCAGCGGGCGGTGGTCGAAGCGGTTCCAGACGCCGGGCGAGGACGCCGGCTGCTCCTCGAGCAGGCGACGCGCGAAGTGCACGTTGAACCGCAGGAAGTCGATGAACTCACACGCCGAGTCGATCTCCGCCTGGATCGCGGTCTTCGACTGGCCCAGCATCGTGGCGGCGTTGAGGGTGTCGCGCCAGGGGCCGGCGAGCAGCTCGGCGGCGCGCAGGAAGATCGCGGCGCGCTCCTCGAAGGGCAGCGCCCGCCACATCGGAGCGGCCTCCTTGGCCGCCTTGATCGCGGCGCTGGCGTCGTCGTGGGTCGCGTGACCCGTCACGCCCAGCACATGCGCGTGCTTGTGCGGCTGCACCACGTCGATCGAGTCACCGGCAGCCATCCGCTGCTCGCCACCGATGGTCATCGGCAGGTCGATGCGCTCGGCGGCGAGCTCGGTCAGCCGCCGCTGGAGCCGGTCCCGGTCGGGGCTGCCCGGCTCGTAGTTGCGAACCGGCTCGTTGCGCGGCTCGGGAACGGAGAACACGGCATCCATCAAGGCTCCTGGCGATCTCGACAGCAGTGGCGAAACCGGACCCGCAGGCGCCGACCGGACGGTCGGACACCGGACGCCACCCGGGGGGCCGAGCAGCGGCGGGACCTCCCGTGATTCTCCCATGGAGAGCTGCGTGCCCCACCTCCGCCACCGCCTTCGGCCAAGGACCGGCGCACCCCTTCTCCCCTTACCGACCGGACTCGATCCAGCGACCCGACCCTGGGCCGGCCGGCCGCTCGGCGCGTACCCCCCTTCCGGTCCTCCCGGGGCGGCGGGCGACCCAGCGGGCCCGCGTACCCTGAATGGTCGGTGACCTGCCGCCTCGAAGGGGAGACGATGACCAAGCAGCCCGGCCGCGTCCCAGCCGCGGAGTCGGACGACCCGGCTGCCGACGCCGCCAGCCCTCGCAGCGGGCCGCTGCCCGCGCCCGGCGCGGCGGTCCTCGCGCTCCTGGCGCTCGCCTGGCTGACCGCCATGCTCTGGTCCACGCGGGAGGCCATCACCTCGGCGGCGGCCGGGGTCACTGCGATCAGCCTCTCCGCGTTCGCCCTGCCCGGCGTGATCTCGGCCGCGCTGGTGGCCGGGGCGGCCGTCGCGCTGGCGGCGGCCAACCTGCTGTCCCGTCGGTACGGCGACTGGGCCACGCTGCGCTTCACCGGGGCGATCGGCGGCGGCATGCTCGTCGGTCTGGGCGCCGCGCTGGCGATCAACCTCACCTACTTCGACACCTCGACCACCAACGTGATCGCCGGCACCACGGCGGCCGCCGCGATCATCGGCGGTGCCGTGGCCGCTGCGCGGACCGCCCCGGCGGTTGGCGCGGTGGTGGCCGCCGCGCTGGGCACGCTCCTCTTCGTGGTCGCGTTCAGCCAGGCCCGGGACCCGCTGTTCGACCTCTTCGGGGCCGGCGACAGCCAAGAGTCAGTGGTCGACGCGGCCAAGTGGGTGTCCCGCACCGAGTCGCTCGTCGCCGGACTGCTCGCCGGACTGCTCGCCTACGGCTACCTGACCTGGTCGCGACGCCGAGCCCTCCGCCGCGACCCCGAGGCTCCGGCACTGCGCTGGCCGGCGTACCTGCTCGCCGGCGCCGGGCCAGGGTTGTTCCTGCTGCTCGCCGAGGTGATCATCCGGGTCGGTGGCCGATCGCTGCTCGATCTGGCCAGCGCGCTCAGCGAGGCGGACGCGGTGGCGCAGACGTCGCTGGGCACCTCACGGGTGGACAACGGCATCTGGGTGCTCTTCGTCGGGGCGCTGACCGCGCTCATCGCGTTCGGCCGCACGCTCGGCCCCTCGCACAGCGACGACGACGAACCGGTCGAGAGCCAGCGGCCCGTCACGGACTCGGTCGGCGCGGACCGGGTCACCGCCGAGACGGACGAGCCGGACCCGGCCGAGGCGTTCGACAGGCTCGACACGGACCCGGCCAAGGCCGACCCGGCCCGCTGACGTCGGTCGGCGTCCGGCTCCGCGCGGGTCGGGGTGGCACTTCCCGGCGCCCTTTCGCGGCGTCCGGCTCCGCCGGTTGCAGTCCCGGCGCACCGTTCGCGGCGTCCGGCTTGCCGCGGGCCGGTCGCACCTCAGGGCGCCGTTGCGGTCTCCGGCTCAGCTTGCCGCGCGCAGCAGCTGGTCCAGCTCCGTCACGTCGTACCACTCCAGCTCGTGGTCCTCAGCGCCGTCGACGGCGAACTGGGCATCGGGGTCGCCGGCTGCCGCCTCAGCCACAACGTCAGCCGCCGCGGTGACGTCCTCGACCGCGTCCGCTCCATCCACGTGGATGGCCGCGATGGCGCCGACCGGCACGGCGTCAGACAACGTCACAGTGCTGGAACCCAGCTCACCGTCGCCCCGCCCGACCGCGCCCGCCGGCAGGTCGGCCGAGACGACGACACGGCGACGGGGAGCGTTCGGGTCGGCCCGGAGCAGGTGCAGTGCGTCCTGGGCAGCCCGGGTGAACGCGACGTACTCCAACTCCTCCTCGTCGCCCTCGGCGTACCACTCGCGCAGCGCCGGGGTCACGGCATGCGCCTCGTCGGCGGCCAGGCCCTCGGCACGCAACCGGGTCAGCATCGGTACGGTCGCCGGCACGTACACCCGGACAAGCTCGTCGGTCACCGGTCGTCTCCCCGCTTCGTCCACCGCCGGCGGCCGCCGGCACGGGCGCAGATCATGCCGCACGCCGTGACCGTCATACACCCCGCCTCCGGCCGGTGGAAGTTTCCGGCCGGTGTGTCCTCGCGCGGTCCGACCTACCGCCGGGAGCCGGGTGCTGGGCGGCGAGGGCCATCGGTGGCAAACTGAGTCAAACGTCATCAACCCCGGGAGTTCCTGTGGAGCCGAGGTTCCTGCTGCTCTCCGACGTCGCCGCCGAGCTGAACGTGTCGGACTCGCAGGTCTACCACATGGTGCGCAGCGGCGAACTGCCCGCGATCAAGATCGGCGGACGCGGCCAGTGGCGCGTCGAGCGTGCGCGGCTGGAGGACTACATCGCGCGCAAATACCACGAAACCGCAGAATGGGTGCAAAGCAACCCGCTGATCGACCGCGACCCCGAGTAGCCGCACCCCGGTCCTGCCAGACGAGCAGCACGACGGCTGATCATTCCCGGCGCCTGGCCCAGCTCACCCTCCCCGCCTGCCCTTGCCTCCCGCCCCTCTCCCGCCCCCTCATCAGGCGTCCCGGCGCGGTCGGGCCGGCCAAATGGGACATATACCTCCAGTCGGAGTGCATTCCTCGGCTTCGCGGCCGTCACGACGTTTGATCCACTCCACTTCGCCGAAGTTGGGGTGTCCGGGTCGCAGGGATACCGCAACTTCGGCGAACTCGAGTGGATCACGCTTCGCCAGCCGGCCAACTCACTCTTGAGGCATTGACCGGGGCCGCTTCGTCGTCCAGTATTGGATTAGTCGAAGGCAAACGTAAGTAAACGCAAGATCAAGGGGGCATGATGAGCGAGGCGCGACCCGGCCCCTCCCGGCCACCCGTGCGGCTGCGCCCCGTCCCACCCGTCGATCCCCCGTACGCCGACGAGACCGACGGGTCGTACTGGCCGGCGCCCACCCACGGGCAGCTCGCCCTCGACCTGTTCGCCTCGACACGGCCGGACCCGGTCCGACCTCCCGAACGCCGGGCTGCCCTCCGCCCGGTGCCCACTCGGCCCACCACTCACCCAGCCGCGTCGCTCCCCGGAGCGACCGCCCCAGAGTCCGCCCGAGCCGCGCACCGTTTCGTCGGCACCTGCCTGGAAGTGATCAACGGCTACCGGTCACCGGCACAGGTGCGCGCGTTGCTCGACCCGCCCCGAGCGGCTGACCTCCTGGCCGAGTTGGCCCGCGCATCCGCGCGAACCGGGGCACCTCGCCGCCGGGCATCCCGACCGGCGGTCCGACTACTACGCCTCCGTGTTTGCGAGCCCCGGGAAACGGCCGTGGAAGCAGCAGCCGTCCTCACCGGCGCAGCCGGCCGGAGCTGGGCGATGGCACTCCGCCTGGAACATCGTCGGGGCCGCTGGCTCTGCACCGCCCTGCACGTCCTCTGACAAACGCGCCCGAGCCAAGGCCGGGCCGACCGGGGCAGGGCCAGCGTGGGCCAGACCCGACCAGGGCCAAGCCCGTGCCGCCAGATCGCCCCACTTCAGGTCGAGCCGTGCCGGCCGGGCTCGATCGACTCGGGTTCCTGGAAGTCGGGCCATCAACCTGCCGACGACACCCCGACTTCCTGGAAACCGAGTTGATCATCGGGAGCGCGAGCCGCGAGCCGCGGACGGCGAGCTGCGGCGCCGCAGGCGGCGGACGGCGAGCCGCGGGCCGGAGGCGGCGGGCGGGGTCTGCAGGAGAAGGGCCGTGGACGACGAACGGGTCCCGGCCATCAGGCCGGGACCCGTTCGTCAGGTGCTGTTGGTCAGTTGCCGCCGTTGGGGGCACCGTGGCAGCGCTTGTACTTGCGGCCCGAGCCACACGGGCACGGCGCGTTGCGGGACGGACCGTTGCTCGCGTCCGCTTGAACGCCACCGGGCTGCGAAACACCACGTTGTCGGCCAGGGCCGCCTCAAGGGCATCGGGGTCGCGTGCTTCCACCGCCGCAC
>NZ_JBSFBM010000203.1:0-12458 GCF_053592955.1 Micromonospora sp. NPDC002411
GGAGGAGTTCCCCGCCGACCACGATCTCGTGGCAGCGATGGACAACGTACGGGCGGTCGCGTCGGCGGCGCTGTCGTTGCGCAAGGCCAAGGGGCCGACGCGCCTCGTTCCGGCGTCGCCTGCGCGGCGACCTCGGCATCGTGCTCGACCTGCTGCGGCAGGGAGTGATCGTGCCGCAGATCGCCGCCCGCTACCCGCTCGGCGAGGTCTCCACCGCACTGGTGTTCGCCGAAACCCGCAGTCGGGCCGGCAAGGTGGTGCTCGAGCCCTGATCCTCGACTACGTCGAGGGCATCGGCGGTTCGGGCGGGTTCCCGTGGGCCCGGATGCTGTCGGCGACGGCGACCCCGGCGAGCACCAGGGTCGCTGCGAGGCCGGCCACCAGTGCCGGGGTGAGCACCAGGACGGGGCCCGCGACCGCCAACACGAGCAGCGCGAGCAGTCGAGACGGCGAGACGCGACTGAACACCTCGTACTCGAACCGGGCACGTCCAAGCAGGAACAACGCAGGCCCGCCGAAAAGGACGCCGACTAACCACGGCGACGCCCTCTCGGCGGGGTGGGCGATGACGGCTTCGAAGCCCGCGGAGGCGGCCACGATGCCGGCCACCATGAGTAGGTGGGTGTTGGGCGCGGAGCGTACGAACCCGCCCGGGTCCCGGGAGGCCTCGATGGCGGCTTTCAGCAGGGCCCCGGCGCGGTGGACGTAGATCTGCCACAGCAGCACTGCCGTGGTGAAACCGACCAGGAGTGCCGCCGTCCGGTCGAGGGTCAGGTCGTGGGCGGCATAGGTCAGGGTGATGATGAGGATGAGGTCGCCGAGGGCGAGCGTGAAGATCTGCTGGTACCGCTCCGCCAGATGGTCGGCAGCCACGGCGTAGCGGGGTGCGGGTAGACGACCGATCCTCGGTGTGGGGTAACGAAGCCAGGCAACCGCGTAGTCGACAACGAGCGCGGCGGTCCACAACAGGCCCCGCGCCGGACCGCTCACGAAGGCGCCGGCGAGCCACGGTACCGCGGACACCGCGAACCAGAACATGAACCGACCGAAGTGTTGCTGCGCCAGGAGGCCGCTTGGCACGGCGACGAGGAACGCACCGCGCCCCACCTGGATCGCCACGTACGCGCCCGCGAAGATCAGGCCATGCCCTGCGAAGGCTCCGGGCAGCGCACCCGCCATCAGGATCGTCCCGAACATCACCCACAGCGTCATCGCGAAGATCGGGGGGCGACCGGGGTGGTGGAGTTCGGTCGACAGCGCGCTGGCCGCCCAGACCCACCAGACGGCCATCAACAGCACCACGGTTTCGAAGACCCCGACCCAGTCGAGACGCTGGGCCAGGGTTCGTGATGTCAGGGCGAGTGCGGCAACGAAGACCAGGTCGAGGAAGAGTTCCAGCAGGGTCGCCCGTTGGGGCCCTTCATCCTCGCGGGCCAGCCCTACCGCTTGGTCGGTCGTCATCAGCTGCCCGCCTACCTGCCCTGACCCCTCGATCCTAGTGATATTTCGACCATAACCAGGGCAAAGCTGCTGGCTGGCCTCCATCCGGTGACTCAGCCGGCACGGTGGCCAAACCGTCCGGTACGCGCCCGACGTTGGTCGGTCCGGCAGCGGTGCTTGTGTAGCCGCACGTCGAGAGGGCGTACGGTGGACATGTCGCCCGGGACCCCGGTGGCCGCCAGACGCCGTCGCCACCAGCCCGTCAGGGGCGTTATCGATCGCCGTTCCCGCCAGCGCGACCTGCTGGCCGTGTCGGCCCCTTGCCGGCCACGTCCCGGCCGTCGGGTTTCGCCCGTCATCGCGGTCGCCACATTCGGTGGTCCGGATCCGACCTGCGCGTGTGCGCACGACCGTCCGTGCGAACGATCGTTTCGAACGCCTTTACCAGGAACGCCTTTACCAGGGGAGCACCGAATGAGGATCGCCAGGGACCGGATCATCACCGCACTTCGCGACCGGGGCCAGCAGGCCCGAGCGGACTGGGTCGAGCGCGAGCTGCCGGAGCGCGTGGACCCGGCGAAGCACTCCGGGCTGCTCGCCACCCTGCACCTCAACCCAGCTGATCTCGTTGACGCGGCCTCTCCGTGAGGGTGGCGCTGCTCGGGCCGGTCGCCTGGCGTACGCCCCCGCACCACTACGGCCCGTGGGAGCAGGTGACCGGCCTGCTCGCCGAAGGGCTGGTCAGCCGGGGCGTTGACGTGACGCTCTTCGCGACACTGGACTCCGTCACCTCCGCACAGCTTGACGGGGTGTGCCCACGCGGGTACGCCGACGACCCGGACCTGGACGGTCGGGTGTGGGAGGCGATGCACGTCTCCCACGCGATGGCCCGCTCGGCGCAGTACGACCTGGTGCACAGTCACCTGGACTGGCTGCCCCTGGCGTTCGCGGAGCACTGCCGTGCTCCGCTGCTGACCACAGTGCACGGTTTCTCCGGCGCGGGGATCCTGCCCGCCTACGCCCGAGCCCGCTCGTCGTACGTGTCGATCTCCGACGCCGATCGGGCGTCGGAGCTCGACTACGTCGCCACGGTCTACCACGGAGTCGACGTCGGTGGGCTGCCGTTCACCAGCGAGGCCGGCCCCGGGCTGGCCGCCTTCGGTCGGATCCACCCGGACAAGGGCACCCACACCGCCATCGAGATCGCCCGCCGTGCCGGCCGGCCCCTGACCATCTGCGGGATCGTGCAGGACGAGCGGTACTTCGCCGAAGAGGTGGCCCCGCACATCGACGGCGACCAGGTCGTCTTCCTCGGGTCGGTGGGCCCGCGTCGGCGCGCCGAGGTGCTGGGTGGCAGCACCGCGTTGCTGCACCCGATCGCCTTCGACGAACCGTTCGGGCTGTCGGTGGTGGAATCGATGGTCTGTGGCACACCTGTCGTCGCCTACCAGCGCGGGTCCATGCCGGAGGTCGTCGACGAGGGGGTCACGGGCTTCCTCGTGCACACCGTCGACCAGGCTGTCGAAGCGGTCACCCGGGCCACCAGCCTCGATCGGGTGGAGTGCCGGGAGCAGGCGCGGAAGCGCTTCGGCGCGGACCGGATGGTCACCGACTACCTCGCCGTCTACGACCAGCTCGTCCACGACTGAACCACCCGTTCCGCCGGTCACACACGCTGGCCGGCGTGCGCCGCCTCGCGTGAGGCTCGCCCCCGTACTCCAGGGGTGGCCGACAACCGGAAGGCCCGACACTCATGCCCAGCTATGGATTCCTCAGTACCCACCCACCGACCCGGTGCGGACTGGCCACCTTCAACGCGGCCCTCGCGGCCCAGCTGACCGCCGACGGCACACCGGGTGGCATCGTCCGGGTCGCCGGCCAGGGCGACGACCAACGGCCCGTGCCCGGGGTCGTGCACACCTGGTCGGCGGGTACCCCAGCCGGCTGGCGGGACGCGGCGGCCGCTCTGAACGCGTATGACGTGGCGATCGTCCAGCACGAGTACGGCATCTACCCCGGCACCGACGGCGAGGACGTTCTGCCGTTGTTGCGTCGGCTCAGCGTGCCGAGCATCGTGGTCCTGCACACCGTGCTCCGACAGCCCTCCGCCCGGCAGAAGTCCCTGCTGGAGCAGATCGTGGCCACCGCCGGCGCGGTCGTCACGATGACCGACACGGCCCGCGACCGGCTGCTCGTCGGGTACGCCGTGCCGGCGGGCAAGGTGACGGTCATCCCGCACGGAGCCGCCGAGCTCGCCGGTGTGCCCGTCGATCGGCGCACCCGTCCGCACCTGCTGACCTGGGGGCTGCTCGGGCCGGGCAAGGGCATCGAGTGGTCGTTGCGGGCCCTCGCACGGTTGCAGGATCTGGAACCGACTCCCACCTACACGGTGGCCGGGCGGACCCACCCGAAGGTGATCGAGCACCACGGTGAGGCGTACCGGGCGGGGCTGCACCAGCTCGGCGCCCAGTTGGGCGTCGCGCACGCCGTCGACTACCAGGACGTCTACCACGACCAGGAGGCGCTGGGCCGGTTGATCCGCTCCGCCGACGTGGTCGTCCTGCCCTACGACTCCCGCGAACAGGTCACCTCCGGCGTACTCATCGAAGCGGTGGCCGCCGGGGTGCCCGTCGTGGCGACGGCGTTCCCGCACGCCGTCGAGCTGCTGACCGGTGGGCCAGGGTTGGTCGTACCCCACCAGAACCCGGCGGCGCTGGCGAAGGCGATCCGGCGGGTCCTGACCGAGCCGGGTCTGTCCGCCCGGTTGGCCGGGCGGGTCCGCCCGTTGGCCGCGCACCTGCGGTGGCCTGCGGTGGCGGCCCGCTACAGCACCCTCGCCGAAGGACTCATCGAGGCCCGCTCACCCGCCGTCAGCGCCGTGCCGGCATGACCGCGACCACCGGACGCCCCTGGACCTCGACGAGTGGGCGCTGGGTAAAGGCACCCGCGCCGAGCTTCGCGCACCTGGCCCGGCTGAGCGACGACACCGGTCTGTTCGAGCACGCCCGGCACGCCATCGTCCGCCGCGAGCACGGCTACTGCACCGACGACGTGGCCCGCGGCCTGGTGGTCGTCAGCCGGGAGCCGGAACCGAGCGAGGAGCTGCTCCGGCTCGCCGAGCGCTACCTCGCGTTCCTGACCCACGCTCAGGACACCGGCGGCGCGTTCCGCAACCGACTCGGGCACGACCGGCGCTGGGCCGACGAACCAGGGCTGGGCGACTGGTGGGGTCGGGCGCTGTGGGGCCTGGGCACGGCCATCGCCCGTAGCCCCGCCCCCTGGGTACGGGAGGAGGCGTTGGTCGCCTTCAGCCGGGGTGCCAGCCGACGCGCCAAAGCGCCGCACACGATGGCCTTCGCCGGTCTGGGCGCGGCCGAGGTGCTCCGCCGCCACCCGGGCCACGTCGCCGCGGCGTCGCTGCTGGCGGACGCGGCAGCCGCGGTCGGCCGGGCCGGGTCCGACCCGCGCTGGCCGTGGCCACGGCAGGAGCTGACCTACGCGAACGCCGCCCTCGCCGAGGTGGTCATCGCCGCCAGCCAGCTACGCGAGGGTGGCCCGCCCCTCGACGACGGGCTGCGGATGCTGAGCTGGCTGCGCGACGTCCAGCTCCGCGACGGGCGGCTGTCGGTCGTACCCGCTCGCGGCTGGCGGCACGGTGCCGTCCGGCTGCACCACGACCAGCAGCCGATCGAGGTCGCCGCCTTCGCCGACGCCTGCGCCACGGCGGCCACAGTCACCGGGGATCCCGCGTGGGACGCCGGGGTGCGGCAGGCGGTGGGGTGGTTCCTCGGCGACAACGACCTCGGCACGCCGATGTGGGATCCGGCGACCGGTGGTGGCTACGACGGGTTGACCGCGCACGGGCCCAACCTCAACCAGGGCGCCGAGTCCACCCTCGCGCTCATCTCCACGCTGCAACACGCCCGGCGGTGGTCGTGACCCGGAGTCTGGCCGTCCGGCAGGACGTCACCCTCACCCCGGATCCACGCCGGGTCATCATCAAGCTCTTCGTTCCCGGTGAGGACGCCGCGGTCGTCCGCACCCGCGCGCGGGCGCTCATCGACCGGGTCGCGCACCTCGACGACGAGGAGACCGGCCGGCTGCTGCGGGACACGTTCGACCGGTTCGGCGCCCGGCACCGCGACCTGGCCGGCACGTTCCACCACCACTACGACCTGGTCCGGCACCGGGCCGCTCGGGCCGGAGACCTCTCGCCGACCAGCCGCCTGCTGGTCGGCGCCTATTTCAGCCACGAGTACGCCGTCGAGGCCGCCGCCCTGTGCAACCCGTCGATGGTGGCCCACCCGGACCAGACCGATCTCGGCAACGGGCAGCTGCGCGTCGCGGTCAGCCTGCGTCAGGTCGGGGAGGGGCACGTGTCGTCCATCGGATTCGCTACCGCGGTGATCGGACCCGGGCGACAGCTCGCGGTCGCCGACCGGGCCGGCCCGTTGGTCGTCGGGCAGCGGATGGGCGTGCGGCACCGTCGGGACCTGCTCGTCGCCGGCCTGGCCGAGGAGGACTGCGACAACGAGGTCACCGCCACGGTGTTGGATGCCCTGCCCGAGCGATACGACGAGGCCACCTTCGAGCGGGTGCTGGGCGCACTGCCGTCCGATCTGCTCACCCGTAGCACCGGGATGGGCACCGTCGAACAACTACGTCGTACCAACGCCGGTAGCTACGCCACGGCCTTCCCCGCCGACACGGCTCTGCACCAACGGGTGCTCTGGCCAGCCTCCCCGGCGGAGAGCAACGGCATGGAGGACGCGCGGTTCGTCCGGTTCGTCGACGAGTCCGGGCCGGTGTACCGGGCCACCTACACCGCCTACGACGGCCGGAGCATCGCCACCCGCACTCTGGTCAGCGACGACCTGCGCCGCTTCGAGATGACTCCGATGCGTGGTCCGGGCGCTCGCAACAAGGGGATCGCGCTGTTCCCGCGTACCGTCGGCGGCCGGCAGCTGGCGCTGTGCCGCGCCGACGGCGAAACCATCGGCCTGACCACCCTGGACGGCGAGAACCGCTGGCAGGCCCCGGTCCCGCTGCACGCTCCGGCCGAGAGCTGGGAGTTGATCCAGGTCGGCAACTGCGGATCTCCCATCGAGACCGACGTCGGCTGGCTCGTGCTGACCCACGGTGTCGGTCCGATGCGTCGGTACGCGATCGGCGCGCTCCTGCTCGACCTGCACCGACCGGAGCGGATCGTCGCGCACCTACCCGGCGTGCTCCTGGCACCTGAGGAGGACGACCGGGACGGGTACGTCCCCAACGTCGTCTACTCCTGCGGTGGGCTCGTGCACGACGGCGAGCTGTGGTTGCCCTACGGGGCGAGTGACGCCCGGGTGGGTTTCGCCACGGTGCCGGTGCCTGCTCTCCTGGCCGCGATGGTGGAGGTTCCGCCATCGGGCGAGCGCGGTGGATGACCGTTGGTGGTGCTGCCCCGGCGGCCGGCTGGTCACCGGCCGCCGGGGCACATCGGTCAGGACTCGAACCTCCGGCGACGGTAGAGGAGCAGCAGGGCTCCGCCGCTGGCGATGGCGACGCTACCGATTCCGGTCAGGACGGGCAGCAGGGAGCTGCCGCCGCTGGCACCGGTGACGGGCAGCGTCGTACGGGTCGGTCGTGCCGTGGGCTGACCGGTCGGTGTGCCGGTGGGCTGGCCCGTCGGTGTCCCAGTGGGTTGGCCCGTCGGAGTGCCGGTGGGCTGGCCCGTCGGTGTGCCCGTCGGGGTCTGGGTGGGCGTCCCGGTCGGCTGGAGGCAGACGGGAGCGTTGATGGTGTTGGTGTCGAGGGTGACAGCGCCGGTCTGTGCCAGGGCGCGGCCCTGGAGGGTGGCGCCGGTGTCCATGGTGATCGAGGTCTGGGCCAGGATGTTGCCCATGAAACGGGTGCCGGTGCCGAGCGTGGCCGAGCTGCCCACCTGCCAGTAGACGTTGCAGGGCGAGGCGCCGTTGATGAACACCACGCTGCTGTTGGACGCGGTGATGAGGGTGGACTCGATCTGGAAGATGAACACCGCTGCCGGGTCACCCTGGCTGTTGAGCGTCAGGGCTCCGGTCAGCTGCGCGGCGCCGAGCCGGTAGACCCCGGGGATCAGTGTGGATCCGCCCAGTTCCGCGGGCAGGTTGGTGAACGGGGTCCGACCGGCCGCGTCGTTGTAGGCGGTGGTCAGGTCGTTCTTGGCCTGCAGGGCGACGGCGTCGCCGAGGTGAATCTCACCGGCCACGACTCCGGGCGGGAACCCGGGCGCGGTGTTGCCGGGGCTGACGCCGAGGCTTTGGGCGAGGAAGCTCGGCCCGGTGTTGGTGACGGTCGTGCCGGCCAGCACCGAGAAGTTCGCGGCCGTTCCCAGGCCCACCGGTGCTTCGGCGGCGCTCGCGCCTGTGCCACTGAAGATCAGTACGGCGGCGGCTGTGCTGCTGGCGGCGATGGCCGCCAGTCCGGACAGTAGCGCGCGGCGCGGATGGCGGATCAGTTTGGTTGTCACTACGTGCCCTTTCGCGAAGGCATCTCACCGGACGCCAGTTGTGCGGCGGTTGTGCGGCCGCACGGAACACAGGGGTTGCTCAATCGGACTTTGCATACCAAGCTCGCAAAGGTTGCAGAACTCATGAGATGGGTGAGGCAGCTGAGGTGCGCGAGCAACGGCCGGCCGGGGGTGGGCGATCGGCCCGCGGGCAACGCGCCGCGGCGAGGTAGCCTCACCACCTGCGCTACGTGCTCCTGTAGGCAGGGGAGGTGGTGCCGTGGGTGACGTCGGCGAGGTGGTGCGTTGGCTGCAGCTCAACGCGCCCCGAGGTGGGCCGGACGAGCTGTCCCAGCTGGTAGCCCGGGCAGCTCCCGCCATCAACGCCAGCGAGATCGTGATCTATCTGGCCGACTACACGCAGTCTCTCCTCGTGCCCCTGCTCGGCAGCGGCCTGGTCCGAGCCGAGCAGTCGGTCGAGACGACCCTCGCCGGCCGGGCCTTCACCACCCTCGACATCCAGCGCGCGCCCGACAACCCCGATCGGATCTGGGTCCCCCTGCTGCTCGGGTGCGAGCGGATGGGTGTGCTGGAGATCGTCTCGCCGGAGGCCGCCACCGAGACGATGGACAGCCCAGCCTGGGAGGTGGCGGTCAACGTCGCTCAGATCCTGGTCAACCGCCGGCTCTATGGTGACGTGGTCGAGCGGATGCGGCGTCGTCTCCCGATGCAGGTAGCAGCCGAGATCGTGTGGGGCCTGCTCCCACCGCTGACCTTCGCGACCGACGACCTGGTGATCACCGCCATCCTCGAACCGTGTTACGACGTCGGCGGCGACATCTTCGACTACGCGCTGAACGACGACGTGCTCAGCGTCGGACTCTTCGACACGTGCGGGCACGGCATCAAGGCGAGCACCATCGCCTCACTCGTCGTCAGCGCGTACCGCAACGCCCGCCGGAGTGGCCTCGACCTGGTGGACACGGCGATCAGCATCGACAGGTGGGTGCGATCCGAGCACCCGAACTTCTTCGCGACCGGGTTGCTCGCCGAGTTGGACCGCCGGACCGGCCGGCTGAGCATGATCAACGCGGGTCACCCCGGCGCGATGCTGTTGCGCGACGGCAAGGCCATTCGCGAGCTTCCGGGGCCGACCGCGCTGCCGCTCGGCCTGGGCCACCTCTCTCCCCGTCGCCCGAGGGTGCACGTGGAGGACCTGCACCCGGGCGACCGCATCCTCGGCTACACCGACGGCATCACCGATGCGCGCAGCGCCGACGGGGAGCAGTTCGGGCTGGACCGGCTGGTCGACTTCGTCAATCGGGCCCTGAACGACCAGTTGCCCAGCCCGGAGACGATGCGTCGGCTGGTACGCGCCGTCGTCGGTTACCAGGACGACACGCTCGAGGACGACGCGACGGCTCTTTTCGTGGAGTGGCGGCCGCCGCACCTGCCGTTGGCGCACCTGCGCGATCTGGCCGCGAACCGCTCCTGACCGAGCAAGTGGGATTTTGCACTCGCAGTGCACTTGTCTCCCCTCGTGCTCGTGTCTAGCGTCACCTCATGGCCGACTCATGGACCTTCGCGGTGACGCGTGACGACCTCGGGCAGACCACGCTCGTCGACGGTGCCGCGCCGGTCGCGGCCGACGGCGAAGCCGTGCTGCGGGTGGATCGCGTCGGAGTCACCGCCAACAACGTGACCTACGCGGTGCTCGGCGACGCGATGCGCTACTGGGAGTTCTTCCCGCCGGCGTCCCGTGTGCTCGGGCCACAGTGGGGCCTGCCGCCGCTCTGGGGTTTCGCCGAGGTGGTCGCCTCGACGGTTGCCGGCGTCGAGGTGGGGCAGCGGGTCTACGGATACCTGCCGCCCGCGGGTCACCTGCTGGTGCGTCCCGACCGGGTGGACGCCTCCGGCTTCCGCGACGCGAGCCCGCACCGGGCCGAGTTGCCGTCGCCGTACAACGCGTACCGGTCGACGAGCGGTGACCCGGCGTACCAGCCGGACCAGGAGGACCTGCTGATCCTGTTCCGGCCGCTGTTCTTCACCTCGTTCATGCTGGCCGACCAGGTCGTCGACAACGACTTCTACGGTGCCGAGTCGCTGCTCGTGTCGTCGGCGTCGAGCAAGACCGCGTACGCCGCCGCGTTCGAGCTGCGCGGTCGCGGACCGCGCCTGGTCGGGCTCACGTCGCCCGGCAACCTGGCCTTCACCCGGTCGCTGGGCTGCTACGACGAGGTCGTCTCGTAC
Source organism: Micromonospora sp. NPDC002411 (assembly GCF_053592955.1). Taxonomy (NCBI): domain Bacteria; kingdom Bacillati; phylum Actinomycetota; class Actinomycetes; order Micromonosporales; family Micromonosporaceae; genus Micromonospora; species Micromonospora sp. NPDC002411. Next base: position 10,160 of record NZ_JBSFBM010000203.1, read on the forward strand.
GACGACATCGACGGTGTCGATGCCGTCCCGACCGTCTACCTCGACCTGTCCGGCGCGCCCTCGACCCGTGCCACCTTGCGCCGGCACCTCGGCGACCGGCTCGTCCGGGACATCGCGGTGGGGCTCACCAACCAGACACCGAACGCCGACGCCGCCGAGGAGGTGTTCTTCGCGCCGGTCCAGATGCGCAAGCGCAGCCAGGACTGGGGCCGCGACGGTCTCGACAGACGGTTCACCGAGGCCTGGCAACGTTTCACCGCTGTCGTGGGCGGGTGGCTCGACGTCCAGGTGGGGGTGGGTCCGGAGGCCCTCCGCGAGGCGTGGCTCGACGTGCTCGCGGGCCGTACGCCGCCACGGGTGGGCCGAGTCGTCCAGCTCTGAGCGATCTCAGGAAACGCTGTCGTCGGAGAGGTGGCGACGCAGCGTGGCCAACGATCGGGTGATCAGTCGGGAGACGTGCATCTGCGAGACACCGACCCGGTCGGCGATCTCTGCCTGGGTCAGGTTTCCGTGGAAGCGCAGGCTCAGGATCTCGCGTTCGCGCTCCGGCAGTGCGGCGAGGGCCGGGCCGAGGGCGACCCGGAGCTCCACGAGGTCGAACTCGTGGTCGTCGCCGCCGAGGGTGTCGGCGAGTTCCCGGTTGCCGTTGTCCCCGATCGGAGTGGACAGCGATGTGGCCCGGTAGGCGCGCGCGCCCTCCAGACCCTCCAGCACTGTCTCCTCGGTCAGGCCCAGGTACGCCGCGACATCGGCCACGGTCGGCGAACGACCGAGGGTCTGGGTGAGGACGCTGTTCGCCGCGCTGATCGACAGGCGTAGCTCCTGAAGGCGGCGGGGCACGCGCACCGCCCAGGTGCGGTCCCGGAAGTACCGCTTGATTTCGCCGATGATGGTGGGAATGGCGTACCCGGTGAAGTCGACGCCCCGGTTGTGGTCGAAGTTGTCGACGGCCTTGATGAGCCCGACCGACGCGGTCTGGGTCAGGTCCTCGTCGGCGGCGCCTCGCCCGGCGTAGCGGCGGGCCAGGTGTCGGGCGAGCGGCAGCCATGCCTCGATGGCGCGGTCCCGTAGCGCTGGGCGGCGAGGGTCGTCGGCCGGAGTCGCCGCCAGAATGGCCAGGAGGTCGTCCGGGCTCTGGTCACTGCTGCGCCGGTGGAGGAGAGTGTTGGTTGCTGTTCCGACGATGCTGGCCATGGGGGGTGGTCCTCTCCGGAGGCGCCCGGCGATCGGATCGACCGGAAGAGATCTCCGAACCGGCAGCCGCCGGGGCGCACGTACGGGCGAGGGTGCGCTGTCGTAAGGCCACGATCACGGGCCTCACCACCGCGTCATGTCGTTCACTTGATGGCGTGAACGCTACCCGAAAGACCGACTATTTACTAGCCGAAAGTACGATGCCACACGGACCAATGCCGCTCGATCCGCTGCCCACGGCCCTGGGTGGCCATCGGCCCGTCGGCGGCCCGACAATTCTGTAATCCGACTCGACGCTGCCAGTCTCCGATCCTGAGGGCGGTCAACGCGCAGCGTGGGCGCCGCGCGGACGAGCACACGAGGAGTGACGCAGATGTCGCCAGCCGGTCGAGCACTACCCGATGCCGGGTTGGTCGTCGCGGCCCGACAGGGCGACCAGCGCGCCCTCGACGACGTCGTCGCGGCCTCGCTGCCGCTGGTCTACAACATCGTCGGGCGTGCGCTGCGCGGTCACGCCGACGTCGACGACGTGGTCCAGGAGACGTTGGTACGGGTCATCCGGTACCTGCCCGCGCTCAACGACCCGGCGGCGTACCGATCGTGGCTGGTGGCGATCGCCATCCGCCAGGTGCGCGACTGGGAACAGCGCCGACGCGTCGCGCTCAACCGCGACGCCGGGCTGGACGCGATCCACAACGTGCCCGACCCCGCCTCCGACTTCGCGGGCATGACCATCCTCCGGCTCGGCCTCACCGACCAGCGACGCGAGGTCGCTGAGGCGACCCGTTGGCTCGACCCTGACGACCAGGAGTTGCTGTCGCTGTGGTGGCTGGAGGAGACCGGCGAGATCGCCCGCAACGAGGTCGCCGACGCGCTCGGGCTGTCACCAGGACACGTAGCGGTGCGGATCCACCGGATGAAGGAGCAGATCCAGAGCGCCCGCGGCGTCGTACGCGCGCTGCGTGCCCGACCGGGCTGCCCGGACCTGCAGGCCGTGACGGCCGAGTGGGACCCAACCCGGGGGCTCGTCGTGGTACGGCCCGCGCAGGATCACCGCCCACTCCAGTGCCCAGCGGCGTTGCCCGATCGCGTTCGCGTCGACCAG
>NZ_JBSFBM010000204.1:0-12444 GCF_053592955.1 Micromonospora sp. NPDC002411
AGTTCGACCCGAAGCTGCCCGGGAAGTTCCCGATCGGCATGCTCGCCCGATAGATCTTGCCGTTGTCCCCGGCGAAGAACAGATACATGTTCTGGCTGTCGCCGATCACCGCCTGATCGATCGGCCCCGTACCCGAACCCGTGATGCTCCCACTGAACAACGTCTGCGCGGCCGACCACCCGTTCGGGTTCGTCGGATCACTCGACGTCCGGTACGAGAACGCGGGCCCACCCCACTGGTACGCCAGCACCCAGATGTTGCGCGGCGCGAAGTAGAACAGCGACGGCGCCACTGTCGCGTTGTTCATCGCGTTCTGGCTGGCCGAGCCCATCTGGTTGTAGTTGCTGAAGAGGCCGAAGTTCATCGAACCCCACCTGGTCCCGGTGTCGTGGGTGGTGGCGTAGACCAGTTGCTGACCGTTGTACGGCGCGACGGTGAAGTCCTTCAGCGACACCCAGCCCGACCTCGGCTGCGCCAACGCACCCGACGACGACCACCGGTACGACGACGGGAGATCGCAGGTGTTGGTCGGAGGCGGAGTCGTCGGCGGCGGGTCGGTGGGCGGCGGAGTGGTGGGCGGCGGAGTGGTCGGTGTCGTGCCACCGGTGCACGTGACGCCGTTGAGAGCGAAGCTGGTCGGCGCCGGGTTGCTGCCCGTCCACGACCCGTTGAAGCCGAACGACACCGAGCCGTTGGTCGCGACCGCGCCGTTGTAGCTCACGTTCCTCGCCGTCACCGCCGAGCCGCTCTGCGTCAACGAAGTGCTCCACGCCTGCGTCACCGTCTGCCCGGCGCCGTACGACCACGTCAACGTCCAACTGGTCAGCGGGTCGCCCAGGTTCGTGACCGACACGTTGGCAGTGAAGCCGCCCTGCCACTGTGACGCCACGGCGTAGTTCACCGAACAACCCGCTGCCGCGGCGCCGGCCGGCAGCGCCGCGACAACCGACGACGACAGCAGTAGGGCAACGCCGGCCGAGACCAGGCCGACATTGGTAGCTCTGGATCTGGTCATAGAGCACCTTCCTGACGGGATGGCGGCCAATGCATTGGTGGTGGTCACTGCGAGCGGAGCGCATGTGAGCGTTAACAGGCCGCGTCAGGTATGTTACGGGAGCGCTCCCATAACCTCAAACCATTGAAGATGTTAATTCTCTAGAGGGCTGAGTGAGCGTGCTCAGCGGGGGTCTTCCGCAGTGGAGCCGCCGGCAATGGCGATCGAGACCGGAGCGCCCAGTTCGACGGTCCGGGAGACGGTGCAGAGCCGGTCGTGCGACTGCTGCAACGACCGGGGCAACGCCTCGCGCGCCCGGTCGCCGTCCGCGCCGGCCGGGAACGTCACTGTGAACTCGACAGTGATGTTCTGCATCCGGTTGCCTCCGGACTCGTCCCGGATCTTGTCACCGGTGACCGCGACGGAGAACTGCGTCGGTTCGGCGCGGCGGCTGGTGATGTGGTCCACGTCGACCGCGCTGCAACCGCCGATGGCCGCCAGGAGCAACTCCACAGGCGTGAAGCTGGAGTCCTCGCCGGTGCCCAACGACATCGACCCACCGCGAACGTTGCGCGCGACGTAGTTACCCACGCTGGTGCGCTCGATCTGCACCGAGCGGAAAGTGTCCTCACTCATGCCAGGAAAGCTACCCAGGCTTGGTCGACGTCGTGCGGCGAGTACGGATTCCCCGTCCGCTCGGTGGTCGGACGCGGTCCGCCACCCCGTCCGCAAGGGAGGAACGTGCGACGCACTAGCATTGCCGCCGTCCACGACGGCTCTGCTGAAACGAGGCGACATGCGTTGGCTCCGGCGGTTGCTGGGCGGTAGGCGGGTCCAGCTCGACCCGGGACGACAGCAGACGCTGTTGCGGGACGCCCAGTCCCGCTACGGCACCCACGCGCGGGTCCGGTTCCCGGACCAGGTCGAGGCGCTGACCGCAGCGCTGGACAGCGACGATGGCCTGGTGGTGGCAGCCCGGATCGTGAGTCAGGTCGCCGACGAGGCCCACGTGGACCTTCAGGCCCAGGCCCAGGAGATCCACCGACGGACGGGCCGGCGTCTGCTGGTGCACCGCCGCAACTACCGGCCGCTGTGGGTGGAGGCCGGCCACGCCCTGCGCTGGCCGCTGTTCGCCCTGCCGAGCGGCTTCCACCCGTACGCGCAGGTGACCGCCGCGGTCACGGTGGTCGGCAGCCGGGCGCCGCGGCTGGACCGGGTGACCGACCCGAATCCGTTGCTGACCCGCGTGTTCGAGGTGCTCGACCTCACCACCGCCGCCTGGGAGTACGGACGGGTGCGGGTGGACACCGACGCCGCCGCCCTAGCCGATCGACTGATCCTGAGCGCCGGGCAGGTCCTCGCGGCCATGGACGATCCGCCCCGGCTGCCACCGGCGGTCCGGGAGCTGATGCGCCGCAACAACACCGTCAGCGTGCACGACCCGAACGGCCCTCGGGCGGTGGGTGGCATCAACCTGGGCGCGCGGATGCGCGAGAACTTCCTGGTCTGAGCAGCCGCCGGCGTCGAGGCGCTACCGCTCGTGACGCCGACGGGCGAGATGGACGACGATGTCGGCGGCGAGGTCGACCGTCTCGGGCAGGACCTGCGTGATCCGGTCGAAGACCTGCTCCTGTTCCGAGGTCGGCAGTTCGAGGTACGCCGAGATCGTCGACAGGTGCCCGACGTAGTCGTCGGCGCTCATCGTCAGACGCCGCTCGATCACGACCTGCTGGACATCGGTGAACGACTCGGACCGCTGGAGCTCGGTGCCCGGCCACTGCATCGCATGCCCCGGAGGCGTGCCGTCGGGAGACGGCACCTCGTCGCTCTCCAGGAACGGCGCCCGGGCCGCACGCACCGCCCCCGCCACCGCCGGATCAGCCAGCTGGATCGGGGCGCCGAACGAGGCGAAGACGCCACCCGGCTCCACCAGCGCCGCCATGCGCGACCACCGGCCCTCCGCCTTCGTCCAGTGCAGCGCCGCGGCTGCGTACACCAGGTCGTACGTCTCCCCCGGTCGCAGGTCCTCGAATGCGGCCTGCACGGTCCGGACGCGGGACGGCACATGTTTGCGCAGTTCGGCGAGCATGGCCCCGTCCGGCTCGGTCGCGGTGACCGTGACCTCCCGTCGGGTGAACAGACGGGTTGCCTTGCCTGTCCCCGCGCCGATCTCCAGGGCCGCCCGAATCGGCCGGCCCGCGTAGGTCATCACCAGGTCGAGAAGCTCGACGGGATATCCCGGCCGGTACCGTTCGTATGCTTCCGCCACCATCCCGAAGCTCAGCGCGCGAGCAGACATGCCGACAATCCTGTCACGATTCGCGTCGTCGATGTTCGATCTTCCTCACCTGGTCGACCGCGCGCCTGCGCATCGTCAGCGCGACGGCAACTGTGCGCAACCGCTTGCCGGCCCGACGAGCACGTCCCGACCATTGGCGGATGAGCCCGGGAGGTCCTGTCATCCTCGCGGTCGACCTGGGCACCACGACCGTCCGGGCGGCATCGTTCGCGCTGGACGGCACCGTGCGGCACGTCGAGACACAACCGTGTCCACTCCTGCAGCCGGCACCCGGCTGGCTGGTGGTGGAACCCGACGTCCTCGTGGCGGCCACCCTGGCGGCGATGTCCGCGTGCGCCGCCGCCACCGAGGGCGCGGAGGTCGTCGCTGTCGCGCTCAGCACCGCCAGGGGCGCCCTGATCGGGCTGGACGCGACGCTGACGCCGGTGACGCCGCTGCTCACCCGGCACGACTCACGGTCCGCCGAGGCAGCCCGCGACCTGCGGTCCTCCGGTCAGAGCCGAGAGGTGCAGCGGTTGTCGGGCACACCCGCGCACCCGGGCAGCCCACTCTGCAAACTCATGTGGTTCGCCCGCCACGAGCCGTACCTCTGCGCGGCGACGCGGTGGTGGGTCGGCCTCAAGGATTACCTGCTCCACCGGCTGACCGGGACGTTGGTGACCGAACTGTCCTCGGCTTCCGGCACCGGCCTGTTCGACGTCCACCGGCGGATGTGGAGTCCTGCGGTCCTCGATCTCGCCGGGGTGTCCGAGAGTCAACTGCCCCCGGTCCTGCCCACGACGGCCGTCCTGCGGCTGTCGGCGACGGTGGGGCGGTCGGTCGGCCTGCCGTCCGGCACGCCTGTCGTCGTGGGCGCGGGCGACGGACCGTTGCGTGCTCTGGGCACCGCGGCGATCGACAGCACCGTCGCGGGTGTGACGCTGGGGGCCACCGGGTCCCTGCGGACGGTGGTCGCGGCTCCCCTCGTCGATGCGACCGAGACCTTCACCTGCGGCGCGTTGACCGAGGACGCGTGGGTCCTCGGCGCCACGGTCGGCAACGGTGCCAACGTCGTGCGGTGGGCCGGTCACACCCTCGCGCCCGACCATCCCTCGGAGTCCGCTGACGACTGGGCACCGCTCGCGCTCCTGAGGCTCGCCGAACGGATCGCTCCGGGAAGCGACGGCCTCGTGATGCTGCCCCACCCGCGCGACGACCGGGCCTACCCGGAGGGCTCCGGCCCGTTGGGGGCGTACCTGGGGTTGCGTGGGCACCACTCTCGCGGTCATCTGGTGCGGGCCGCCGTGGAGGGCGTCTGTCTGCAACTCGGTGGCGTCCGCGACCGCCTGGCCGAGTTGACGCCGGTCAGCGGCGTTCACCTGGCCGGCGGCGCGTTTCGGTCTCCCCTGTGGCGGCAGGTGATGGCGGCGGTCCTGGACTGTCCGGTGCAGGCGTCGGGCGCGGCCGACGACGCCGCCCTCGGCGCGGCCGCGCTCGGGCTCTTCGCGATCGGCCTCTCCCCCGACCTCCAGGGGGCGGTCACCCAACTCGATCCGGAGGGCACCCGCAGCGAGCCGGTCACTGTCGACCCGGCCCTCGCCGCGGCGTACCGCGGCCTACGGACGAAGCTGCCCGTGCTCCGCACCGTGGTGGGACGGGTGGGCGACATCCTCGACGAGGCAGTCGCCCCGCACGTCGACTGGCGGACCGACGCGCTGCCCCGCGATGTCGTGGGCGGTTGACCGGGCCGCCGTTCAGTGCTCCGGCTCGTCCTTGACCCGCGCCACGAGCTGCGTCGGATTGACGTAGCGCAGGGCGATGACGAGCAGGACGAGCATCATCGAGGTGTAGATGACCGCCATGGCGTCGACCGACTGCTGGGCCCGGATCCCGGACGCCGACATCGAGTAGTACAGCGCCACGACGAGGGTCTGTGAGTCCGGCCCCGCGGTCAGGAAGGTGAGCTCGAACATCCCCACGGTCCGGACCAGCACGAGGATCGCGGAGGCGAGGATTCCCGGCACGAGCAACGGTGCGAGGACCCGGAGGAACACCGTCCGCAGCCCCGCGCCGCACATGCGCGCGGCACTCTCGACCCGCGGGTCGATCTGTTCGATGAACGGGGTCATGGTCAGGATGACGAAGGGCACCGAGGGTACGAGGTTGGCGAGCACCACCCCGGACATGTTCCCGGCCAGACCGAACTTGTAGAGGACTGTCGCCAGGGGAATGCCGTACGTGATCGGCGGCATGAGGATGGGCAGCAGGAACACGAGGAAGATCAGCCGTATGCCGGGGAACGACCGCCGCGCGAGCACGTAGGCCGCCGGCACGCCGATCAGCAGCGAGAGACCCACGACGAGTACGGAGACCTCCAGCGTCACGACGATGACCCGCAGGAGGGCGAACTCCTCCCAGGCTCGCCCGTACCAGCTGGTGGTGTAGCCGTCCGGCAGCCAGGTGTCGAACCAGCGCTGGCCGAACGAGCTGACCAGCACGGACGCCACGACGCCCAGCAGGTTGAGGAAGAAGAAGACGACGACGCCCCACACGATCCAGGCGGCGGGTCGCGCGGTGATGCGCCGTCGTTCGGTGCGGGCGGGGGGCGGCGTCGGTGGCGCCTCGGTGATCGTTGCCATCAGCCCTTGCCTCCGGTGGAGCCGGTGTAGAAACGGCTGCGCGCGGCCAACACCAGCGCGATGATGACCAACTCGACAAATCCCATGATCATCGCGATGGCCGAGGCGTACGGGTAGTCGTACTGCTCGTACGCCGCCTGGTACGCGGCGAGGGAGATGACCCGCGTCTCGCCGGCCGGGTTGCCGACCAGGACGGCCGACGGGAACACGCTGAACGCCAGCACGAACGTCAGGCAGAAGGTCGTGGCCAGGCCGGGCATCAGCAGCGGGAGGGTGATCCGGGTGAACCGGCGACGCCAGTCCGCCCCCAGCGTCGCCGCCGCCCGTTCCAAGGTCGGGTCGATGCCGGAGAGGTACGAGAGCACCAGCAGGAACGCGAACGGAAATCCGGTGATCACCAACGAGAAGAAGACACCCCAGTAGTTGTGGGTCAGTCGCACCGGCTCGTCGACGAGGTTCGTGGCCAGCAGGATCCGGTTGAACCAGCCGGTCGGGCCGAGGAAGTTCAGCAACCCCTGAGCGGTGAGCACCGTGCCGAGCGTGATCGGCACGACCAGCAGTGTGGTGACCAGCCGCTTGGCCCGGAAGCGTCCGCGCATCCGGTAGGCGATCGGCACCGCGGCGAGGACGTTCAGCAGCGCGGCGGGCAACGCGATCCGCAGCGTGATCCAGATCGTGCCCCGCTCGTAGGCGTCGGAGAAGAACCGGGCGTAGTCGCTGAACGGCCCACCCCTGGTCGGCTGGAACGAGAGCCCCAGCCCGTAGAAGAACGGGTAGAGGAACAGGGCGACCACGAACACCAGGGCCGGGACCAGCAACCAGAGCTGACGGTCGATGCCCCGCTCGGCGAGACGGTGCTGCCAGTGCGTCAACGGTCTGCCGGGCCGGCTGCCGCTCACCGCGCCGCCTCCGCGACGTCCGCGAGACGGTCGGCCCGCTGCGCCGCGTCGGCGGGATAGACGAGGAGCCGCTGTGGGTCGACGGCGAGCTTGACCTGGTCGCCCGGTGCGATGCGCTGCTCGGTACGCAGGTGCAGCAACAAGCCCGTGTCGGTACGCGCCTCGGCCGCCAACTCGCGCCCCTGGTACTCCACCACCTCGATGGTGGCCGGCAGGGCGTCAAGGGCCTCGCCGGACCCGTCGACGCGGACGTCCTCGGGGCGCACCGCGACCACCGCGTCCACCCCGGCGCGCAGGTCTCCGACGGCCTCGCCGACCAGCCGATGACCGGACGACCCGACGGTGGCCCGCACGCCGTCGACCTGCTCGACCCGGCCCGGCCACAGGTTGCGGTAGCCCATGAAGTCGGCGACGTGCCAGTTCGCCGGCCGCGTGTGCAGCTCACGCGGCGACCCGACCTGCTGCACCCGACCCTCCCGCAGCACCACCAACCGGTCGGCCAGGGAGAGCGCCTCCTCCTGGTCGTGCGTGACGTAGACGGTGGTGAGGCCCAGCGACTGGTGCAGCCGGCGGATCTCGGTGCGCATCTCCAGACGCAGTTTGGCGTCGAGGTTGCTCAACGGCTCGTCCATCAGGACGAGGGACGGCTCGAACACGACGGCACGCGCGATGGCGACGCGTTGCTGTTGACCGCCCGAGAGCTGGCCGGGCAGCTTGTCGACGTGGTCCTCCAACCGCACCAGGCGCACCGCCTCCTCCGTACGCCGGCGCGTCTCCTCCTTCGGCAACCGCCGCATCCGCAGCCCGAAGGCGATGTTCGCCCGTACCGTCAGATGGGGGAAGAGCGCGTAGCTCTGGAACACCATGCCGAACCCGCGCCGCTCCGGCGGCAGCGTGTCGATGCGGCGCTCGTCCTGCCAGATGCTCCCGGCCGTCAACGGCAGGAGCCCGGCCAGGCAGTTCAACGCCGTCGACTTGCCGCAGCCGGACGGGCCGAGCAGGGCGATGAACTCCCCCGCCTCGATCGTCAGGTCCAACTCGGTGAGCGCGGCCTGCCCACCGAACCGGCGGGACACCCCGTCCAGGCGGAGTCGGGAGAAGGTGCTCATCCCTGCTTGACCTTCCCGCCGCCGATCTCGCGGTCCCAGCGGCTGAACGCCGCCACGAGACTCTTCGCGTCGAGCGGGACCTCGGTGGGGTTGCCGGCAATCAGCGCGTCGTACTCGGGGCGGCCGAACTCGCGGATCGCGTCCTGGCTCTTCTGCGGCGCTGACGTGAGCTGGACGTCCTTCACCGCCGGCCCGGGGTAGAAGTACCCCTCGTCGTACGCCTTCGCCTGCTGCTCCGGGGTGAGCATGAACGCCAGCAGGGCCAGCACCGCGGCCTGCGTGTCGGTCGACACGCCCTTGGGCATGACGGCGTAGTGCGCGTCGGTGACCCAGTGGAAACCGTCGATCGTGGCGATCCTCGCGTCCTTGGGCACCGTGCCCAGCACACGGGGGTTGATGTCCCAGCCGGTGGTGCTGACGATCAGGTGGGCGGTGCCGTTGGCGAGGTTCTTCATCGTCTCGGTGGTGCCGGACGGGTAGTAGTCGACGTACTGACCCAACTCCTTGAGGAACGCCCACGTCTTGTCCCAGCCCGCGGTGGGGTCCTTGGGGTTCGAGTCACCCAGGATGTAGGGCAGACCCATCAGGAACGTACGCCCCGGACCGGAGTTGGCCGGTCGGGCGTACTGGAACCTCTTCGGGTTGGCCTTGGCCCAGGCGAGCAGGGCCTGCGCGTTGGTGGGTGGCGTCGCGAGTCGCGACGGCAGGTATTCGAGCAGCGGCCCGGACGGGTAGTAGGTGACTGTCACGCCGGCGTTGCCGGCGAGCTTCTGCATCGCGGCGGCCGGTTCCAGGTAGTTCCGCATCCCGCCGAGACGGTCGGAGAACGCCGGCAGCACGTCGACCCAGAGCCCCTGCTCGATCCCGGCCGCGAGGCCGTCGACACCGGTCAACACCAGACCGATGTCCACCCGGTCCGCACCCTGCTGGGCCTTGATCTTCCCGGCCAGCTCGGGCGCCGGCGCCTTCGAGTACGTCACCCGCGAGATCACGTCCGGGTTCTTCGACACGAACTCGTCGATCATCCCCTGGGTCAGCTGCAGGTTGCCCGCCACGTCGAGGACGTTGAGCGTCACCGCCCGGCCGGGTCGCTGCGGCACCTCACCGGAGGTGTCACCCGAGGTGTCGCCGGGGGTCTCCGGCGCCCCGCACCCGACCGCGCCCACCAGGAGCGACGATGCCGTGACCAGGAGGGCGCCTCGCCGCGTCATACCCATCAGCCGTCTCCTTCGTCGGCTACCCGGCCCGGCCAGGTAGGTCCACGCTCCGCTCAGGTGGGGTCGCCAGTGAGGCCGCCCGCCATGGGCCATCTGCGATGCATTCAGACAGCCGACGTGCCGGAATGGCAACGGGTTGCCATGTATTGCCTCGCGCGAATACGTTCATGGGCCGGAATGTTGCCGGGGCATTGCCGAGTACGCACCGTCGTCATAGCATGATCACGGCGCGTAGCCGGGGGGAGCATGACAATGCCCGACCACACCAGGCCGCCCGACAAGAGAGCCACGATCTACGACGTCGCGGCCGAAGCCGACGTGTCACCCTCCACGGTGTCGCGTGCCTTCTCCCGGCCGAGTCGCGTCAACTCCGAGACCGCCGAGCGGGTCCGGCAGGTCGCCGAGCGGCTGGGCTACCGGACCAACCCGCTCGCCCGCGCCCTCACCACGTCCCGCACGCGCATGATCGCGCTCGTCATCGCCGACATCACCAACCCGGTCTACGCCGGGATCGTGCGCGGTGCGCAGGAGACGGCGATGCACGACGAATACACCACGGTGCTCATCGACGCCCAGGAGTCCGACCGGCTGGAGCGGGCGGCGATCGAACGCACGATGTCGACAGTCGACGGCATCGTGCTGGCCAGCAGCCGGATGTCGGACTCGGCGATCCGGATGTTCGCCAAGCAGCGGCCGGTGGTGGTCCTCAACCGCGCCGTCGCCGACGTGCCGTGCGTCGTGACGGACAACCCCCGTGGGGTCCGGCGGGCCGCCGAGCACCTCGGGGAACTGGGGCACGACCACATCACCTACGTCGCGGGGCCGCAGGCCTCCTGGCCGAACGGCATCCGCTGGCGGTCGTTGCTCGAAGCCGGCATGGAACTCGAAATCAAGGTACGCCAGATCGGCCCGTTCAGCCCGACCATCGAGGGCGGCGAGCGAGCCGCCGAGGAACTGCGCGCCCGTCCCGCGACCGCCGTCCTCGCCTTCAACGACCAGATGGCGATCGGGCTCATCCGCGGCCTCACCCGGATGGGTGTCGACGTGCCGGGCGACGTCAGCATCGTGGGTTTCGACAACACCCTCGCCGCCGACATCGTCACACCCGGGCTGACCACTGTCGCGGCGCCGTTCTACGCGGAGGGCTCAGCGGCGACCCGGCACCTCCTCACGATGATCGAGGGCGCCCCCGGGCACGCCGGCCGGCCGATGGTCCTGCCGGTACGCCTCGTGGTCCGCCACTCGACGGCCGTCCGCCGGAACGCGGGTCGCGCCCGACCGTGGGTACGTCAGCGACAGTCGACCAACCCGGCGGCCCAGCTGTCCTGACGGGGCTGGTTCGGTCCGCGGGGCAGCGGGTGCCCGCCTGTCGATGACAGGATCGGCCGATGCGTGTCCTCTTCGACGGCAAGGCGCCGGTCCACTACGGGCAGATCTACGTGACCAGTGCCGACGTGCCGGACATGGAGAAGGCGTTCGCCGGGCAAGCGAACGGCCTCTGCGGGGGCGGTCAACCGGGCGCGCTGTTCCTGATGACCGGCACGCACTCCGGTCGGGTCCGGTTCACGGTCGAGGTGCACGCCGTCGAGCCGCCGGCGGCAGCGGAGGAATGGGAGGAGGTGGTGGAGGTGTCGTTCGTTCCGAGCGATGCGGTCGTCGACCTGGTCCCGTGGGGCGAGGGGGCACTCGCCCGACTACCGCTGACCTCCGAAGGGCAGGACACCGGCCGGCTGCCGGCCTACCGCGTTCGGTACTGCGCCACGGGCATGGACGAGGGGCACGACCCGTTCGGCGGGCTCGATCCTGACGAGCTTGACGAGAGCGACCACACCTACATGGATCGACGGCCGGACCGCTACCTGCTGTGCCTGTGGCCGGATGGCACAACAGGCGACGACGTGACGCGCGCCGACGCGGTCCTGCGCCAGACCAGCGACGGTGCCGCCTACTGGCACACCTGGGCCCGCGCGCTGTCGCCCCCGCCGGTGCGGTAGCAGCAGCACCGCTCACGGCATCACCGGCCACGAAACTCCGCATCCTCGTGGCATCATGCTGGGCCATGGATCACCAGGGGCAATTCCGTGCCGCGGCGCTGGAGTCGGGCATCCCGGACGACGAGATCAGCAGGTTCACCGAGCACCTCCGACTGGCGATCCGGTTGAGCGGCGGTTCGAGCGGCGTTCCGGTCGGGCAGTTCGGTGGGTCGCCCCGGCTGCCGGTGGGCATGGACTGGCCGGTCGCCGGAGGCAACCGGCTGCCGTTCGTTTTCTCCGTCGACTGCGCGGCGCTGCCGGAGGTCGACGGCCCCGGCCTGCCGGCGGACGGCTCGCTGCTCTTCTTCCTCGACCACGAGGAGGACCACCTGGCCAGCGAGCCGGGGTGGGCGCGAGTCGTGTACGTGCCGGCCGGCACCGATACCGAGGTGGTGGAGGAACCCACCGACCACGAGGTCGTCGGCAAGCAGTACGACGTGAGCGCCACGCTCGTCGCGCGGCTGCCCGACTGGTTCGGCACGGACGAGGACGAAGACGAAGACGAAGACGAGGACGACCTGTCGCCCTTCCAGCAGCAGTTGGCACGTGACCTGGAGCGTGACCTGCCGCACCTGGACGAACTCCGTGCTCTGGCCCACGACCTCTGGCCGCCTGACGAAGGGCTCGCCAGCGCCTACCTCGGCGGGTACGTCGACGACGAGGTGATGACGAGTATCGCCGAGCAGACCCTCGTGGGGCGCGAGATGGCCGGCGAGATCGTCATCCCGGTGGCGAAGTGGTACTCCCACGTGGAGAGGGAGAAGCACCGGCTGACGAGCGAGTGGATGTCGCTCGCCCGCTTCTCCCTGACCGACGAGTTCTACACCGGCAGTTTCGTGGTCCGCCACGACGACCTCGCCGCCGGGCGGCTGGACAAGGCGTTCTCCATGACCGAGTTCAGCGAGTAGACGCCGACGTCGCCGCATCCGGTTCGGGTGTCCGTATTGGCCGCGGTCGCCGACGATCAGTTCCAGGGATCGGCATCCGGATTCTCACCGAGCATCCGCGCGCTCTCCAGGCACAGGTCACTCCCGAAGAGTTGGTTGCCTCCGGATTCGGTGCCCCATTGTTGGTCGGCAGCTGCGGCGATCGCACGCCACGTGTAGTCGTCGGCCCGCCACTGCCTGACCTGCCGCGCGATGTCCGTGGTCAACGTCAGCCCCCACACGGTCAGACGTGCCTCCCACATCTCACGGGTCATCTCGTACTCCACCTCACCGGATTCCGTCCCTGGTATCGGGTCGTCCCAGGAAGGAAAGTAGGTGCGCACATACC
>NZ_JBSFBM010000205.1:0-12423 GCF_053592955.1 Micromonospora sp. NPDC002411
GCTCAACGTGAGCCCTTCCGCGTCCCGACTCACCCAGCCCTGCCGGCGCAGCTCCCGCTCCAGATCGCGCAACCGCCGGACGTCGTCCGCCGCGTCCCGCCCCAGCGTGCGGGCCACCGCTTCGACGTCCACGTCGTCCAGGGTCGCCCCCGGGTGCTCCTGGTCGAAATGGTCCAACAGGTCGTCCAGCTCGCCGATCTCACCCAACGCCCCGGCCGCGTCGGCGTAGCCCAGCGGTTGCTCGCCCCGGACCCGCTCGCCGCGCCCCCACCGCAGGTCAGGGCGCAACGCCCGGAGGTTCTCGTCGAGCGCTGACAACTCCCCGGCGAGGCGGTCACCGAGCGACTGCTGCATCAGACCGGCCAACTCGGCGCGCTGCCGGTCGGACAGCGAGTTCATCAAGCGCTCACCCGCCGCCGAACGGCGGGCCAACACGTCGATCAACTCGTCGACGGTCTCCGGCTTCTCCGGGAAGAAGTCGCCGTGCCGACGCATGAACTCGGCGAACGCGTCGGTGGTGTCCTCCGCGCGACCGTGCCGAGCCAGCAGGTCGTTCAGGTCGCCCATCATCTCGGCGAGCCGCTGCTGGGCGGCCGGGTCGGCGGACGCCCGCACGGCGTCACGCAGCCCGGCGAAGCGCTGACCGAGCACGTCGTCGCGGAGTTGGTCGAGAATCTGCTGGTACGAGCGGCGGGCGTCGTCGCTGGCCCACTGGTAACCGGACAGCTCCTCCACCGCCCGCGCTGTCGAGCGGGGCAGGTTGTCCAGCACCGACTCGGCGAACCGCGCGGCGTCGTCGTCACGGCCACGAAGCTCGTCCCGCTCGGCGGCGAGAGCCTGGTCCAGCAGGGCCTGGGCCCTGGTCACCGCGCCGTCCAGGTCGCCGCGACGCAGCGCCTCCCGGCGCAGCCGTCGAGCCCGGGCGGCCAGGTCGTCCAGCCCACCCCGCCCCTTGGGGCCACGGCGCAGCAGGTCACGCAACGCCTCTCGCAGGCTGCCGCCGGCCAGCACCTCGGCGCCGACCGCGTCCACCGCCTCCCGCACGTCGTACGGGGGTGCCAGCGGGTCGGGCCCGCCGGTCCACTGCCCGTACCGGAACCGATTGCCGGCCATGGTCAGCCCCGGCCGCCGTAGACGGTGCGCCCGGAGTCGGTGACGTCCTTGCCGAGCCGGCGGGTCAGGTGCAGCCCTTCCAGCACGAACTCGACGGCAGCCGCCGCCTCCTCCGGCGTGGGCGCGTCGCCCAGGCCGAGCCGGTCGAGGACCTTCGCCAGACCGGGCACGGTGCCGACCTGCCGCAGCAGTTCGGCGGCGCCGACCAGCTCACCGGTCTCGATCGCCACCCCGTCTCCGACGAGCGCCGTGAAACCGGACAGGTCCAGCCCGGACAGGTGCGCCCGGAACGTCTCGGCGGTCGCGGTACGCAGCAGGTGCGCGAGGATCTCGATCTCCCGCCCCTCCTCGCCGCTCTCGAACTCCACCTTGCCGCGCAGGGTGCTGGTCACCGACACGGCGTCGCCGACCCGGGCCACCGCCGCCTCGGGGCGGCCCTCCTGGTCACCGATGGCGGCGAGCAGGCCGGCGCGGCGCAGCGCGGCACCGGCGACGGTCTCGGCGGCGGCGATCGCGAACCGGGCCGAGACGCCGGAGCGCGGGTCCACCGACGGCGACTCCCGTACGGCCCGAGCGAAGCGGGCCAGGACCTCCAGCACGTGCTCCGGCACGTCGGCGACCAGGTCGGCCTCCTGCCGGATCAACGCCAACTCGAGGTCCAGGTCGACCGGGTAGTGGGTGCGGATCTCGGCGCCGAACCGGTCCTTGAGCGGAGTGATGATCCGACCCCGGTTGGTGTAGTCCTCCGGGTTGGCGCTGGCGACGAGGAGCAGGTCCAGGGGAAGCCGCAGCTGGTAGCCGCGGACCTGGATGTCCCGCTCCTCCAGCACGTTGAGCAGGGCCACCTGGATCCGCTCGGCCAGGTCGGGCAGCTCGTTGACGGCGAAGATGCCGCGGTTGGTGCGGGGCACCAACCCGAAGTGGATGGTTTCCGGGTCGCCGAGGGTGCGGCCCTGCGCGATCCGGATCGGGTCGACGTCACCGATCAGGTCGCCGACGCTGGTGTCCGGGGTGGCGAGCTTCTCGCCGTACCGCATCGAGCGGTGCAGCCAGCCGACCGGCTGGTCGTCACCGGCCTCGGCGACCTGGGCACGCGACGCCGGCGTGAGCGGGTGCATCGGGTGCTCGTTGAGCACCGAGCCGGGGATGACGGGCGTCCACTCGTCGAGGAGCGCGCCGAGCGAGCGGATCAGTCGGGTCTTGCCCTGACCGCGCTCGCCGAGCAGCACCATGTCGTGCCCGGCGAGCAGTGCCCGCTCGACCTCGGGCAGCACGCTGTCGTCGTAACCGACGATGCCGGGGAAACGGGTGTCGCCGGAGCGCATCCGGGCGAGGAGGTTGTCGCGGAGTTCCTGCTTGACGGTGCGGTATTGGTGACCGGCCGCCCGTAGCGCGCCGAGCGTGCTGGGCAGGTCGGCCGGTGGAACCGGGATTACCTGGTTAGGCGCAGTCACCCGACCCACGCTAGCTCACGCCGGAGTCGACCCACGCCAATACGGAAAGTGATATCCGAGACGCCCTCTGGATGCGCCGATCGGCGGGCTGTGGCACGTGGTTCCCGCCCCTATACTCACGGTTAGCTCCGCCGCTACGGCCGCCGCACAATGGTCGTGACCGACGGGGTCACGGCCCGGCCATCCGATGGTCAACCTCTCCCGGCGCGGAGGTGCGGTGCTGTACTTCTTCCTCAGTTACGCGAGGGGCGACGAGGACGCACTGGTCCAACGTCTTTACGAGGATCTCAGCGCAGAGGTACGGCTGATCGCGGGTTTACCCCGCGACGAGCGGGTCGGTTTCGTGGATCGGACCATCCTGCTGGGCGAGCGGTGGCCGCAGCGGCTGGTCGAGGCGCTGAGCACGTGCCGGTCCTTCCTTGCTCTGATGACACCGAGGTATTTCCAGAGCGAGGCCTGCGGTCAGGAGTGGCAGATCTTCGCCGACCGCACTGCCCGCTTCGACCAGCAGAACGGCGTGGACAGCTCACTCCTCAAGCCGCTGATGTGGATTCCGGCCCGACCCGGCCGCATCCATCCGGTCGCGTCCCCGCTGCAATATTCCTCCCACAGCCTCGGTGACCTCTATCAGCGGCTGGGGGTCCGGCAGTTGATGCGGCTCCAGCGGCACAGCGACGACTACCGCACGTTCCTCTTCGAACTGGCCAACCAGATCGTGTCCAGTGTGGAGGAGCACCCGCTGCCGGACGTCCAACGCTCCATCGATCTCCGGTCCATCGTCAGCGCGTTCCACCGCCCCGCGGGTGCCGGGCAACTCACGGCGGACGTCGACCAGTTCGCGCCGATGCTGGTCCACTTCATCGTCGCGGCGTCGCACCGGGACGAGATGGGCACGGTACGCCAACACGTGAACACCTACGGCGACCGCGCGTTGGCCTGGGCACCGTACGGACCGCCGTTCCCCGATCCGGTCGTCGACTACGCGCGTGAGATCGCCGCCGACCACAGCTACCGGTCGACTGTCGTGGACCTGACCGAGCTGGCCCGCCGCGCCGAACAGGCGGCCCGTTACAACCAGATCATGGTGCTGATCGTCGACGCCTGGCTGACCCGCCTGCCCGAGCAGCGGCAGTCGCTGACCGCCCATGCCGCCGCCGCCCTGCGCGACGGTGGCACCACGGCGGTGCTGATCCCGAGCAGTCGTGACGACACCGAGACCCGAGAGCACTGGCAGTCACTGTCCCGCGCGTGTCGGGAGATCTTCGACGAGTTGGCCTCGGACGACGAGCTGTACCGATCCAACATCCTCACCCACCGCGCCTTCCAGGAGGAGCTGCCGGAGGTGCTGGAGGTCGCCCGTAACCGGGTGTTCAGCCGAGGAGCGGTGCACCGGCCTCCGGGCCCCGCCACCGACTCCCGACCACCACGCATCGACGGGCCCTGGGGGGCGGAAGGCGACGACACCGCAGCGGAGGACGGCCGTGACGACGAGCGCTGACCCGGGCATCACCGGCGACGGTGTCGAGGGTCGAATCATCACGTTCTACTCGTACAAGGGCGGCACCGGCCGCACCATGGCGCTCGCCAACGTGGCCTGGATCCTGGCGTCCAACGGGTACCGGGTGCTCGCTGTCGACTGGGACCTGGAGTCCCCCGGTCTGCACAAGTATTTCCACCCGTTCCTCCTCGACAAGGACCTGCGGACCTCGACCGGGGTCATCGACATGGTCCGCGACTACGCCGAGGCTGTCGTTCGGCCGTTGGAGGAGACGGAGGACGAGGACTGGCTGGGCAGCGCGGCCGACGTGCTGCATCACGCCGTCTCGCTGCATTGGGACTTCCCCGCTCCCGCCGCGGCCGTCCGGCCGTCGGCGGGTCCGATTGCACGGGGCAGTCTGGACCTCCTGCCGGCCGGCAGACAGGACACGGCGTACACGAAGGCCGTCAGCACGTTCGACTGGCAGGCGTTCTTCGAGAAGTTGGGCGGCAACAGCTTCCTGGACGCGCTGGCCGCCAGCATGCGGGAGCACTACGACTACGTGCTGATCGACAGCCGCACCGGTGTCAGCGACGGCGCCGGCATCTGCACCGTGCGACTGCCCGATGCCGTGGTGACCTCGTTCACGCTCAACGACCAGAGCATCGACGGAGCTGCCGGCGTCACCCGCTCCATCATCCGACAACGCGGCGACCGACCGATCCGGATCCTGCCGGTGCCCATGCGGGTCGACAACGCCGAGCAGCTCAAGTTGGAAGCGGGGCGTGACCACGCCCGCCGCCGCTTCGCGCCGCTGCTGCCTCGCACCTCACCTGAGGAGAGCGACAGGTACTGGGGCGAGATCGAGATTCCCTACCAGCCCTACTACGCGTACGAGGAGATCCTGGCGGGGTTCGGCGACCGGGCCCACCACGAGGGCACCCTGCTCGCCGCCTACGAGCGACTCGCCAGGGCGATCACCGAGAACGCCGTCGACAGCCTGCCGCCGATGGAGGATCGGCTGCGCCGCCAGTGGTTGGCCAAGTTCGAGCGGCAGCGCGTCTCCGGGGCGACACCCGACGTGTTCATCAGCTATGTCTCGCTCGACCGGTCCTGGGCCGAGTGGGTCCGCGACGAGCTCCGTTCGGCAGGCCTGCACACGGTGATGCGGGAGGTCGACTTCCCGGCCAGCCCTGGTGGCGGGGCGGCGACGGCCGTCGGTTTCAAGGACGCCGCCCGGCTGGTGGTGCTGCTGTCCCAGGAATACATGCAGTCGCCGAACGCCGGCGAGTTGTGGTCCCAGGCCACCACCTACGAGGCGGGCAGCGGCGGAAACTTCCTGGTGCCCGTCCGGCTGGACAATTCCCGCGCGCCGGCGGTGTTCCTGGAGCGGGTCCCGGTGGACCTGGTGGGCGCCACCGAGGAGGAGGCCGCCAGCCGGTTGCTCGAAGCACTGGACCACCCCGCCCGCCCGGCGACCGACCCGGAGGGCGCCGGGCAACGCCGACGGTTCCCGGGCAACGAACCCCCGGTCTGGAGGGTGCCGTTGCCGCGTAACGTCCAGTTCGTCGGCCGCAGCCCGCTCCTGGAGGAGATGCGCGACTGGCTGTCGTCGGCCGAGGCCCGGCACACCCCGCTCGCGCTGCACGGTCTGGGCGGCGTCGGCAAGAGCCAGATCGCCCTGGAGTACGCCTACCGCTTCCGCGCCGAGTACGACGTCGTCTGGTGGATCTCCGCACAGCAGCCAAGCGTGATGCGGCTCGCTCTGGCCTCGCTCGCCGACCGGCTGGCCGCCAAGGCGGACACGCCACTCGGGGGCAACGTCGCCGAGCGGGTCCAGTGGGTGCTGGACGCCCTGCGTCGGGGCGACCCGTACCGGCGGTGGCTGTTGGTGCTGGACAACGCCGACGACCCCGCCGAGTTGCACGACCTGATGCCGCAGGGCCCCGGGCACGTCCTCGTCACCACGCGCAACCACGTCTGGGCGCGGCACGCCCGCAACTTCGAGGTGGGCGCCTTCGACCGGGCGGAGAGCACCACCTTGCTCCGTCGCCGGATCCCCCGCCTGCCCCTGACCGACGCGGAGATGGTCGCCGCGCGCCTGGGTGACCTGCCGCTCGCCGTGGAACAGGCCGGGGCGTGGCTGGCGACCACCGGCGAGTCGGCCACCCAGTACCTGCGGCGGCTACGCCGTTACCTGCCCGGCATGCTCTCCGACGAGTTGCCCAACGACTATCGGCAGACCGGCGCGGAGCCGTGGCTCGTCTCGCTGGAGAGCCTGCGGGAGCGCAACCCGGCTGCGGCGAAGCTGCTGGAGGTCTGCGCGTTCTTCGCCGCCGAGCCGATCCCGATGTCGCTCCTCTACGACGACAGCTTCATCAACGTGCTGCTCCCCTACGATCCCTCGGTTCGCGATCCCCTGCTCATGGGGCGCGCGTTGCGGGATGTCGGCCGATACTCGTTGGCCCGCATCGACAACGTGCGCGGACGCACCTCGGACCGCGGTGACGACGGCAACCAGGCCAGCCTGCGCATGCACCCACTGGTGCAGGAGCTGATCCGGGAGTCTCTGTCCGACGAGGTCAAGGCGGAGAACCGGCGTCACGTGCACGCGATCCTCGCCGCCGCCAACCCGAAGGACCCCGACCAGCCCCGCAACTGGCCGATCTACGCCGACCTCTGGCCCCACCTGCTGCCGTCGAAGACGCTCAACTCACCGCAGCCGGAGGTTCGGCAACTGTTGCTGGACGTGGCCCGGTACATGTGGACCCGGGTCGACTTCGCCACCTGCTCCGAGCTGGCCGAGAAGGCGATCGAGGCGTGGCGGGCGGAGCACGGCGCGGACGACCCGCCGACCCAGATGATGCGCTTCCACCTCGCCAACGCGCTGCGCCTCGAAGCGCAGTACCAGGCCGCGTACGACATCGACCAGGACGTGTACGAGCGGCTCTCCGACACTCTCGGCGAGAACCACGAGTACACGGTGATCGTGGCCGGCAGCCTCGCCGCGGACCTGCGCGCGCTGGGGTTCTTCGAACGGGCGCGCGAGTTGGACACCCGGACGGAGGAGTTGGCCCGCGAGGTGTTCGGCGAGGAGCACTCGCGGGCGCTGATCGCCGCGCACAACCTGGCCCTGTCGCTGCGTCTGGTCGGCGACCTGCGCGGGGCGTTGCGGCTCAACGAGCGCACGTTGACCCGCCGCCGCGACACCCTCGGGCCGATGCACCCGTTCACCCTCTTCTCCGAGGGGCAGTACGGCCGGGACCTCCGCGACACCGGCGACCTCACCGAGTCCCGACGGGTCCTGGAGGCGGCCGTGCAGGCGGACCGGCAGGTGCTCGGCGAGGAGGACAGCGAGACCCTACGGGTGACCAAGAGCTACGCGGTGACCCTGCGGAAGCTGGGCGAGTTCGAGCGGGCCCACGCGTTGAGCGCTGACGTGCTGGTCCGTTCCCGCCGCCGGCACGGTCCCGATCATCCGGACGTGCAGGCCGCCGCGATGAATCTGGCCTGTGACGAGTCCGCCCTGGAGGACGACGCGGGCGCGCTCCGCCGGGCGCGCCCGGTGTACCGCTGGTATCGGGACGCGATGGGCGAGGACCATCTGTTCACCCTGGCGTACGGCAACAACCTGGCCATCTTCCTGCGGAAGGCCGGGGATCTGGACGCGGCGTTCGCGTTGTCCGACGAGGTCGTCAACCGGTTCACCGAGCAGATCGGTGCCGACCACCCGTACACGCTGGCCGCGAACATCAACCTCGCCAACTGTTGGTACGGGCGCCGGGAGTTCGCGGCGGCCCTCGCCACCGACCAGGACTGCTACGAGCGGGCCCAGCGCATCCTCGGCCCGTCGCACCCGGACACTCTGGCGGTGGCGAACAACCTGGCCACGAGTTTGAGTGTCGCCGGGGACCACCGAGGCGCCCGCGCCCTGCGCGACTCGGTGATGCCTCTCTTCCGCCGTGTCCTGGGGGAGCACCACCCGAACACCATCGCTCTGGTCGAGGCGAACCGCCTCAACTGCGATCTGGAACCGCCACCGACGTGACCGAGGGTTCTCCGTCGGGTTCGATGCCCGGTGCCGGCACGCAGGTCACCGGCGCGAGCCACCGGGACAACTCCAACGGGTCCTCCGGGTGCCCGTCCGTACGCAGCTGCCGGTACACCGCGCGGCACAGCTCGGGGTCGGCCCCGGCGGTCTTCTGCGCCGCCGTCAACCGCTGCTCGGCGAGGGCCAGTCCGACCCAGGCGGACAGCAGTTCCGGGTCGGCGCACACCTGCCGGCGATAGCTCTCGCGCGCGGCGAGGTCATCCCCGGCGGCGAGGGCAAGGTCCCCGTCGGACGCCGTGGGCAGTGCGTCGACGAGGCGTTCCGCGCCGGTACGCAGCCGCGTGAACCGCTCCGGATCGGTCAGCCGCAGCCGGACCAGGTCGAGCCGCGGGCTGAGGCTCAGCCAACGGCCGTCGGCCGGCTCCACCCGCAGCACGACGGTGACGGCGGGGCACGGCAGTCCGGCCGAACGCGCGGCGGCGAGCTGGTGTACGACGTGTGGGTCCGGTCGGCGGTTCCGCAGCCGCCAGACCGTCCAGTGGTCCTCGGCGGCCTCCCGGGCGAGTTCGGCCGCTCCCTGATCCACCGGGTCCCGCCAGTCGTCGATGACCCGCCGCAGGCCGGCGACGAATTCGCGGCCGGCGGCGGTCAGACGGCCGAACGACTCGATGTCCGCGCAGGTGCGGGACACCCGGTCGCGCCAACGGGCGAACTCCACCTCGGCCATCCGGGCCGGGCCGCCGGTGAGCAGCGCGCGACGACCCCGCCAGAACTCGGTCACCGCGATGAAGGCGTAGACGCCCTGGAGGGCTGCCCCAAGGGGGCGCGGGTCGTCGCGCCAGGGTGCGTAGTAGTACCGGCTGTCGTCGCGGTCGTAGAGGGGTTCGACGTCGAGCGTCGCACCGAGTTTGGCGTGCTGGAACTCGTGCAGCAGGCCGAGCGCGAACGCCTGCCCGTCGATCGGACGGGTCATCGAGACCGAGCCGAAGGCATCCATGCTGGTGACGTTGACCCCGGCGCTGACCGAGTCGGCCACCAGCGGCACGAGCCAGCCCAGTCCTTCGGCGATCGCCTCGGCGTGCCGGCGGTGGTGGCGTACCAGGATCGGCCACGCGTCGTCGAGCAGCCGTTGCCACTCGGCGACCTCGGCGGGTGTGAGCCGGTCGGCGGCGCAGAGCCGGTGCCGGTCCCGGTACGGGTCGAGATCGTCGAGGGTGATCCGCAGCGTCAGTCCGTCGGCCGTGCTGCGGAGTCGGTGCAGGCCGGACCAGCCGGCGTTCTCCGCGCCCGGCCCCGGGTCCGACGGAGAGGCCGGTGACACCTCGACCGGCCCGATCAGGAGTCGCGAGCCCACCCGCGAGATGGTCACCCGCTGCGCGTCCCCGACCCGCGCCAGCCCGAGCGTGGGCAGGTAGACGGCGCCGTCGCGCGGCACGACGCTGAGCTCGAAGTCCATTCCCGCGCGGAGGGCCGCCACCGCGGCGAGTGACCCGAGCGCTGTCAACTCGGCTTCGACGGGCGCTCCGGACGCCGCCCGCACCACCAATCCGCCGGTCGTACGGCCGGCTGCCGCCTCGGACGCCGGTGCGGACGGCATCGGCGTACGCAGTCGCCGGAGCGCGCTGGCCAACCAGGCGCCGGTGTGCGGCAGGGCCAACACCGTCGGCCCCGCCTCGGGTGACCGGCCGGCCGCCGTCGCCCAGAGCCCGAAGTGCCGGCGGGTCTCCTCCGAATCCACTGTGTCGAGCAGGACGCGCAACTGGAGCATGCGTTTGCTCACCTGGCCGTCGCGCAGCAGTCGGATGGTCCGCTGGTCACCGAGGCCAGCCGCGAGCGCCGCGAGGTCGTCGGGGGTGAGCCGGTGGTATCCCGTCACGACCGCCCCCGGGGCATGGCTGCCAGATCCGCTCGTAGGCGTCGCTCGACGTGGGCGATGAGGTGCAGAAGGTCGGGACAGTAGACGGACGGGTTGGTGAAGCTTCCCGCCCGGTACCGGTGCGGATAGTTGCCGGCACCGCAGACCCGGTGCACCGGGCACGTACGGCAGGTGGCGGCGAGCGCGTCCACCCCCATCTGGCGGGCGACGACAGCGGGGTGGTGCAGCACGTCGTCGAAGGTGTCGGTGAACACGGTCAGGTCGGTGCCGACCGCGCCGGGGTAGGTGGAGCGCAGCGTGTCGACCTGCTCGTACGCCCCGTCGGTGTTGATCACCACGGCGGCCACGGGGCTCAGCCCGAGGGACTCCGTTCGGCTGCGCCCGCCGAACAGCAGGTTGATGAGTTCCTCGAAGAGTCGGACCCGGGTCAGTCGGGGCGAGGTGTCGTACCAGGCGTCGAAGGCCGCCGCCAACCAGGTGCCGTAGGGGCTCGGGTCCGTACCTCGCCGTGGCGGCGGCGCCTCCCAGTTGGCGTGCGGGAGCAGGAAGTCCACCATCGGCGGCCGGTACGACAGCAACGCCTCGTAGGTCTGTCGGGGGTCGGCGGCGAGGTCCACGACGCAGAGCACGCCCGCGTACGCGTCGGGCCGCTCGGCGAGCAGGCGCAGGGCCCGGTCGACCTCGTCGTAGCTGCTGCGGCCCGACGCGTACCGCCGGTGCCTGTCGTTCGCCGTCCGGTCGCCGTCGAGGCTCACGCCGATCCGCACCTGGGCGTCGGCGAGCACTGTGAGGGCGTGTCGGGTCAGGAGGGTGCCGTTGGTCTGCACGGTGATCTGAGCCTGCGACGGGGCGAGTGCCTCCCGGAGTCGGCTCGCCATCCGGACCAGGTTGGGAGCGCCGACCAGGAGCGGTTCGCCGCCGTGCAGGACGATCCGTACGGCGGTCTGTCGGTGGGCGTGGACGTGTTCGCGTATCCGCTCGCAGGCGTGGTCGAAGACGTCCGGCGCCATCAGCAGCGGGTCGGCGAGGGCGCTGCGGTCCGCCAGTTCGTACATGTAGCAGTAGTCGCAGGCCAGATTGCACCGGCTGTGGACCTTGAGGATGAACTCCGAGAACGGGACGGGCCGTGGGCGGGTGGACAGGCCGCCCTCGGCTACCGTGGCGGCCCCCATCGAGCCGCGCCCGCCACCCGGCATCCTCACATCGCCGAGTTCCACCCGGCGACCGCCTCCTGCGGGCGATCGATCTCGTCGAGAATTCGGCGCAACGAGTGGGCGAACACCGACTGGTCCAGCTCCTGAAGGTCGGCGAGGCTCACCTCGCTGAGATCCACGAGGGTGCCCTGAGGTGCGCCATCGGTCGTATCCATCATGATCCGTCCACCCGCGAAAAGGACTCGCGCCCGAGTGAGCAATGAATTGTGCGGAAGCCGCCGGGCCGAGACCCGTCACCACGCCGACCCCGCCGACGAACCGGGTCATCCTAGCGGCCGCACGCTGTTTGCGCGGTGGGTCGGGCGGGTCATCCGGTTCAACGCCACAGTGCGGCCCGCAGACATTGTTCTCGGCCATCCGTCCATGGAAAATCCGGCGTCCGGACGGGAAGGACCATCGATCCGGTAGCTGGCTACGGCGACACGTGTGGTCAGTCCCGACCGCAGCGCCGGCAGGTTCCACGGCGGCGCAGGTGGTACGCGTAGGCGGCCCCGCCGAGCGCCACACCCCAGAGTGGCCAGAGCAGCATCGGCGCCCCGGTCAGGCTGAGCCCGCCGGTGAGTTCCCAGAACTTCGGGTTGCTGAGCAGTCCCAGCGAGGCCGCGGTCACGGAGATGGCGACCACTGTGGCGGGCAGCACGGCCAGCTTCACCGGCACCCGCCGGCCGGCGAGGCCGAGCATCCAGCGCGGGAACCGCTCGCCCCAGCGCTGCACCAGCCCAAGGGTGAGGATCGCGCCGACGGTGGCGAACGCGGCCAGCCCGAACCCGGCCCAGACCAGCCCGGTGTCCTGCATCTCGGTGAGGAACTCGCGGGAGATGCCGAGCGGGATGCCGGCCGCCCAGGCGAACCGGGTCAACGCGTACGTCAGCGGGATGGCCGCGGCGATGCCCACGGCCCACCGACCCCAGCGGGTGGCGGCGGCCGGGGTGGTCCACCGTCGGCCGGTGTCGGCGCGACCGCAGCCGACGCAGGCCCCGGCGGTACGGCGCTGCCAGGCGAGCACCGCACCGGCCAGTAGCAGCCCGCCGGCCAGCGCCGCGAACCGGGCGAACAGCGCCCAGTTGAAGACGTCGGCGTAGTCGACCGGCGGCCAGCCGAACGGCGCCCCGACGATCAGTATCGGCAGGTAGCCGAGGACGACCAGCACTCGGACGTCCGGCACGACCAGGACGAGCGCGCACGCCACCGCCCAGCCGTAGCCGGCGAGCAGCGCCCGCAGCGGGCCGGGCGGGCGC
>NZ_JBSFBM010000206.1:0-12391 GCF_053592955.1 Micromonospora sp. NPDC002411
GATCCCGACGGCCGAAACGCCGCCGCTCCTGCCTGGCAACGGCTGTGCGGGACTGGTGCGCATGGTGCGGGCTGCTGGTGGTCGCGGCCCGCACGCCGTCCTGAGCAGCAGGACAGGGATCACCTCCATACCGCGACCGATGCACGGATTGAGGTGGTTTCCGGGGGGTATGCGCGCCTCTACAGGTCGCATCCCCGGACTTCCGTGAGCCGGAATGGCTCAGCCGAGAGGCGACCCAATACGGAGGTTACCCGTGACTCAACTAGCAACCCGAGAGGCCGCGCAGGCCAGGCAGGAAGACGTCCGACGGCGAGGGCGCCGGCTCGGCTGGATGAGTCTCGGTCTGGGCGTGGCACAGCTGGCGGCACCGGACGCGGTGCGCCGGATCAGCGGGGTGGACGACTCCTCGACCTCCCGGGCGGTGGTGCCGCTGGTCGGGGCGAGGGAGTTGGTCCATGCGGCCGGGCTCCTGACGAGCCGGCGCAAGGGCATGTGGGCGTGGACCCGGGTTGTGGGCGACGCAATGGACCTGGCCTCTCTCGGGGTGGCCATCGCTAACCGCGGCGGGCACCGCCGGCGTCGCCTCGTCGGTGTCACCGGCGCCATCGTCGGGATCACCGTGGTGGATCTGCTGACCGCCATGCAGGCCACCCGCGTGCAGAGGATGAGTTCAGCGCCGGCGGTACGAGGCTCACGCGAAGGAGGACCCATGGAGCTGACAGCCACGACAACCATCCGCAAACCCCCGCCCACGGTCTACGCGTTCTGGCGTGACCTGGACAACCTCCCCACGTTCATGGCACACCTTGAGAAGATCCGCGCCACCGGCGACCGTACGAGCCACTGGTCCGCCAGCGCGCCTTTCGGCAAGAACGTCGAGTGGGACGCGGAAATCATCGACGAGGCACCCGGGGAGAAGATCGCGTGGCGGTCCACCGGTAATGCCGACGTGCCGAACGCCGGCACAGTCCGGTTCGCGCCCGCCCCGGATGGTGTCAGCACCGAGGTGCACGTCGTCATGTCGTACGACATCCCGGGCGGCGCGGTCGGCAAGGTGGTCGCCAGGTACTTCGGTGAGGAACCGCACCAGCAGCTCGACGACGACCTTCGCCGGCTCAAGCAGGTGCTGGAGACCGGCCAGGTGGTCCGATCCGAGGGCGCCCCGTGGGGCAAGCGGGCCCGCAAGGAGTTCCCGCAACGTCCGGCGCAACCGCTGTCGGATTCCGAGCTCGCGAAGGGGGCGGATGCGTGAGGGCGAACACCTGGGCGGGCCGCAACAAGGTCAAGGTCCGTGACGTACCGGACCCGAAGATCCTCAACGACCGCGACGCCATCGTACGGATCACCTCCACCGCGATCTGTGGCTCGGACCTGCACCTGCTAGACGGGTACGTGCCCACGATGCAGGACGGCGACGTCATGGGTCACGAGTTCATGGGCGAGGTGGTGGAGGTCGGCCGGGGCGTCGACCCAGGTCGGGTACGCGTCGGGGACCGGGTCGTCGTACCGTTCCCCATCGCTTGCGGCGCGTGCGGCGCCTGCGCCGCCGAGCTGTACTCCTGCTGCGAGAACTCCAACCCCAACGCCGGGATCGCGGAGAAGATGTTCGGCCACCCGGTCGCCGGAATCTTCGGCTATTCGCATCTGACCGGCGGCTTCGCCGGCGGTCAGGCGCAGTACGCGCGGGTGCCGTTCGCCGACGTCGGTCCCCTGAAGATCGAGTCCGACCTCACCGACGAGCAGGTGCTGTTCCTCTCCGACATCCTGCCCACCGGCTACATGGGCGCCGAGATGTGCGACATCCAGCCCACCGACGTGGTGGCGGTGTGGGGCGCCGGCCCGGTCGGGCAGTTCGCGATGGACAGTGCCCGCGCGCTCGGCGCGGCGAAGGTCATCGCTATCGACAAGGAGCCGTACCGGCTGCAGATGGCCGAACGGGCGGGCCACACGCCGGTGAACTTCGAGGATGTCGACGTGCGGTCCCGGCTGCTCGAACTGACCGGTGGGCGGGGACCGGACAAGTGCATCGACGCGGTCGGCATGGAGGCCAGCCACGGTGCCGCGCACGTGCACGCCTACGACCGGATCAAGCAGGCAGTCCGCTCGGAGACTGAGCGCCCACACGCACTGCGGCAGGCGATCCTGTCCTGCCGCAGCGGCGGCATCGTGTCGGTCATCGGCGTGTACGGCGGCTTCCTCGACAAGTTCCCGGCCGGGGCGTGGATGAATCGGGCGCTGACCCTGCGTACCGGTCAATGCCACGTGCAGCGCTACATGAAACCGCTGCTGCAGCGCATCGAACGTGGGGAGATCGACCCGACCCGGGTCATCACCCACACCCTGCCGCTCGACCAGGCAGAACGCGGCTTCGAGATCTTCAAGAACAAGCAGGACAACTGCGAGAAGGTCGTCCTCAAACCCTGACCACCACCCGCATCCGGCCACCGCGGCACGCCCGGTGGCCGGATGCGGCGTCTGTCCGCGGGCACCGATCTTCTGCGGCACCCTGCAGTCGCAACCCCGGCTCTCCATCTGTTTGCCATAGACGACCCTGGGTAGGCGCAGGCGGTGAGCGCGCCAGACGCAGACCTAGGCACCCGGTCAGACACCAGCCGCGCGGTGGCGTTCAGCGACGCCATCTTCGCCATCATCATCACGTTGCTGGTCTTGGACCTGCGGGTGCCGGACGTTCCTCCCGGCCGCCTCCTGTCTGGCCTGCTCAACCAGTGGCCGTCGTACGTCGCGTATCTCGCGTCCTACTCGTACGTGGCCGTCGTCTGGCTCAACCACAAGGCGGCGTTCAACCGCATCAAGCAGGTCGATCGCGGCCTGCACTGGATGAACCTGTTCGTGCTGTTCAGCACGGCGCTGCTGCCGTTCCCGACAGTCGTCGTGTCGGATGCGTTGCAGGAACACAACAACATGGACCAACGGGTCGCCGTCGCCTTCTACGCGTTGATCGGCGCGTTGCTGTGCGCGACGTGGCTGGCGTTCTACCACTACCTGGCTCGGAACCCCGACCTGCTGAAGGAACAAGTCAAGGACGGCTTCTTTCGCGTCGAGCGAGTCCGCGCCCTCACGGGGGTCGTGCTGTATGTCCTCGCCGGCTTGGTCGGCTACCTGGTGGCTCCCTTGATCGGCCTGGTCATCTTTCCACTTCTGCCCGTCTTCTACGCCATCACCAGCGCCGGCCTGTACCAGTTGCGCGTGACCCGAGATATCACCCACCGGCCTCCGCCACCAGCCTGAGGGCGGACGAACCGCTTCCCCACTGGGCAACCGATCCGAGGCGCCTCCTCCAGCAGCCGTTCACCCGAGCGATCACAGGGCGCGGCCAGCCTGAGGCTATGAAAACCAGACCCATCCACTGCGCCAACAACGGCGTCCGCAGATCGATAGTGCGGTGCAGATCGCGGCCTGCCGACTGCATCCGGCCGAGAACATCGTCGAACTCGAACAGTTCGGCATCCTCACCGAAGCCGTCCCGCTCAAAGCATGGGCGCCCAAGCACCGGGTATCCACCCGGGCATGGGTAGCCAACAGCGTAATAAGCATGACAGCGGCGGCGAGTCGGCGCGGGGCCGCCGGCACCCGGGCAGCGGAGCACGGGGTCGGCAGGGGGCCACGGTGGAGCACTCGCCGAATCAGCGGCACGAGCGCACTGCGACCGGATCAGCCGGCACCGAGCGCGACCACAGCCGGTCGAAGGCGGCCCGGGAGGGGCGGGTCAACCGCCAGGGTACGGCCTGACCCTCGATTACCCTCCTCCCCGCGCTCGTCGGTCAGCTCGGCACCTGCCCGTCTGCCGGCAGCAAATGCCGTACAGCCGGCTGACGGGATGCTCCCGAGCCCCATCCTCGGTCTCCCGATTGACTGACCCTGCGGTAGGGGGAGAGGCTTTCGATGATGGTCGCGCTGACGCGCGGCCAGAACGGTGGGTCGTCTCCAGTTGACCAGGCCGATCAGTGACGGCACCATCGTCCCGGCTTCCAGAGCTGCGAGCCGGGCCGCCACGGGCGTCCGCTCGTCGGTACGACAGGACGGCGCCGGACGCGCAGTCAGCGGCAGATGTACACGTTGGGGACGACCCCGTGCAGCTGCGGATGAGCGCGATGTTTGCTCGGTCCGGACGGGATGCGAGGCTGAAGGCGTGGCCTCCCGATCGGCGTACACGTGGACAAGCCCCGGCTGCCCGGCGGCTTGGTACGCACCGTGAACGCGTCGGTGTATCTGAAGACCGGCGAATGCGCGGTGGAGTGTCACGGAGCCGGGCCCACCCTGCGGCAGGTCGATGACGTCCTCGCCCAGGTGGAGATTGTCGCCGGGTTTCTCGACTCGTACCCCCCGGACGCTCGCCAGGCCCTGAGCCGGCGCCACACCCGCCCGCCGGTGACGCCTGTATGAGCTTGGTGTCGGCGTTCGTACCGATCTGGATCCTTACCGCCCTCGGCTACGCGGCCTGTCGTTGGGGCCTGCTGGGCGAGGCGGCGGCCTCGGTGCTCGGCCGATTCGTGTTCCATCTTGCGATGCCGTCCGCCCTGTTCCTGGCTCTGTCCCGAATGCCGCTGTCCGGTATCGCCGGCCGCCCGCTGCTCGCCTTTGCAGTGAGCACGGCCGCGGTCGTCGGGTCCGGGTGGGTCGGCGCGAGCTGGCTGTTCGGTCGCGAGCCCGGCGAACGGCCGATCTGGGGCATGGCCGCCGGATACGTGAACTCGGCGAACCTCGGCATCCCGATCGCCACGCAGGTACTCGGCAACGTGTCGTTCCTGGCGGAGGTGGTGCTGCTGCAGGTGCTGGTGGTGACGCCCGTGATCCTGGTCGCCCTGGACCGGCACAGCGATCCGGCCGGGCGGGTACGGGTCCGCCGTATCGCCTCCCTGCCGGTACGTAACCCGGTGATCCTGGCGTCGCTGCTCGGTGTCGTCTGCTCGGCTACCGGCCTGCATCTGCCGTCGGCGGCCGGCGCACCGCTCACCCTGCTGTCGGGCGCCGCGGTTCCGACAGCCCTGGTCGCGCTCGGCGCGTCGCTGCACCGCACGGGGCCGTCGCGGGCCGAGCCGACCCAGCTGACCGAGCTGCCCGTGATCACCGCGCTGAAGCTCGTCGCACAGCCGGTCATCGCGTACACGGTCGGGCTGGCCCTGCACCTATCCGCGCCACAGTTGCTCGCCGTGGTCGTGTGCGCGGGCCTGCCGACAGCGCAGAACACGTTCATCTACAGCCAGGAGTACGGCGTCGGCGAGACGGTCGCCAACCGGGCGGTGGTGGTGACCACAACGCTGTCTCTGGCCACCCTGGCCGCAGCGGCGGCGTTGCTCGGGTAGCCGAACGCGCAACGTGAGACCTTCAGCTGGGACGCGGTCGCTACGTCGGCATACCTCATGCGGACAAGACATCTGACGTGCTGCCGTCTTGTCACCTCGACTGTGAGCCCGACGTCCGGCTCTTGGCCGCTCAGCACGCCCCGCTCACGGACCAGACGCAGCGCTGGCTACTCACGCTACGCGACGACCCTATTGAGGAAGGATCCGTGCGTCAGGCCGCAGCCGCGCGTCTCAACGGGCACTGAAGCCGCACACACCCTCATATTCGCTTCACGACCCAACGATCCCTACGAGGAGTGCCGGAGCAAGCTTCCGCCCATCAACATGAGCGGGCGCTGTGTTTGGTGGTGCTGGGTAGACGTCAGCGTGGCGGCGAGGCCTCTTCCAGTGGTAGCCCATGGGCTCGGGTCGTGTCAGAGACGGCAACGCCGAGCAGGACGGCGACTGCTGCTGCGGCGACCCCGAGGGGCGGTAGGCCGACCATGATCGGTGCCATGGCCGCGAGGACGAGAATCCCGATCGGCCGCGGCCAGGACACTCGGGCGAAGGCCACGTACTCGAATACTGAGCGCCCGGCGAGGTAGAGCGCAGGCCCTCCGAGGATGGCTCCGACCCAGGCGGGTTTGGCGTCTCCGGATGGATCGATCAGGACGAGTTCGGAGCCGGCTGAGCTGGCAAGGATGCCGGACACCATGAGCAGGTGTGCGAACTCGGCCAACCGACCGAGCCGGCCGGGGTCGGCGGATGCCGCGATGGCCTCGCCCAGAATTTGGCCAGCTCGATAGAAGTAGATCCGCCACAGCAACACCGTCGTGAGGAACGACAAGGTAAGGGCCATCATTCGTTCAGCCACGATCGGACCGCGGAGAAGACTCGATCCGGAGGTCAGGATCGTCTCGCCAAGCGCGACAATGACAAGCTGCCAGTAGCGTTCGGCCAAGTGCTCGCCCGCGACGGCCCACGGTGACACCCGCGAGCGACCCAGCCCCGGGACCGGCCAGCCGAGTCTGGCCCCGAGGTAGTCGATTGCCAGGGCCACCGTCCACAGCGAATTGCGCGTCACCTCGGGAGCAAAGGCTCCGGCGAGCCACGGTACGGCCGACGCGCCGAACCAGATGAGCGCCAACATATTGACGCGGCGCAGATTATGACCGCGCACGATCCCTACGAAGAAGAGGGTGCGGCCTACCTGAATCGCGACATAGGTGCTCGCGAAGAGCAGGCCAGTCTCGGCGAGAGCCCCCGAAATCGCGACCGCCATGAGAAGGCTTCCGTACATCGTCGCAACGACAACGAACTGGATCGGCGGCTGAAACGGATCGAATCTGCTGGTCACCCATGCCGTCTGGGTCCAGATCCACCATAGCGCCAGAAGCAGCAGCAGAGTCTCGCCGTTCTCCGCGAGGGAGGTGGTCAACCGCTCCGCGACATGACCCCTGGTGTAGTCCAACACCAACTCGTGCACAATCCGGGTGAGCGCGAAGACGTAGACGAGGTCGAAGAACAGTTCCAGAAAGGTCGGCCGCTGCGGACTCTCACGCCTGCGCAGAAGATTGGCCACTTCATTCCTCGTCACCCGGGCCGCCCGCTTCGTCGGCTAATCGCTGAAGCAGTCGTACCACGTTGCCGCAGCGCCCACGGATAAGATGCAACCGCGATGACCAAATAGCCTGACGGCCGACGAGGGCTGCACCGCTCCCAGCGCCGCCCTCTCCCGAAAAGCCGACGGCTGGCTGACCGACGTGCTACGCGGCTTCCCGGCAGGGCCCGCCGGCAGCGGGCAACGACTACAGGACGCGGCAGCACCGGCCGGCCGACCTTCTCGATCGCTTGGGCGACGTCGCTGAATCGGCCTCGCTCCCGCTGGTTGCGCCGCCATCCCGCAGTAACCGCCACCGCCCAGCGGAGCCGGCGCTCTCACCCATCCGTTGCCTCGAAGGTGCAACGGGAAGCAGCTGGTGAGGTGCTGGGTCAGGATCGCCGGATCCCGACGTCGCCGCCCGCTGCGCCTACGACGAACGACGGCAAGGCCCGGTCCCGCACGTCAGCTGATGAGACGACGCGGCTTGTCCCGTGGTTCGCGGATGCTGTCGATGATGCGGGTCCAGTTGTCGCCACCGTGCCCATTCTCGATCGCATGCCGATAATGCGCTCGCACGGCCAGGGGAAGCGCGAGGTCGAGGCCCAGTGTCGTGCTGGTCTCGACGATGTGGTCGGCGGTCGCGCCCATCATGGTGACAGTGCTGAGATCGCCGGGGTGTTCTCCGGCGTCCAGCGCGGCGCCGGGGGTTTCCTCGCCGGCGCGGAGAAGCGCGCACGTGACGTTGATCAGCGCGTCGGATCGAGCTGTCAGGCGTACGAGGGCCGATGCGGGTCCAACAGCTCGGTGATGCGGCCACGGTCAAGGATTTCGATGAGTGCGTTGGTACCGCGTTCGACCTTGACCGCTATCTCCTCAGGATGCAGAGGGATCAGCGCGAGCAATGCGATTCGGATGCCGCCGCCGACGTCGATCGTCCGGGCCTCTGGCGGCACCCGCAGCATCGGCGTGACGACGACTCCGGCGAACGGGGTGTCCGCAGCGTACGGCTGCGCGGGGTCGCCGTTCGGCACGGAATGCCATTCGCCGATCCAGGTTCCGTACTCGTGCGGTAGCCGAGCTACCTGCTTGAGGGCCCGCAGCGGCCACCCGGTTTCGTCGCCGATCCCGGCTACCTCGGTCAGTGGCCAATCTGCCGGCAGGCTCAGCATCAGTTCCGCGTACGGGCTGATGTCGTGGCCCTCCGGGACTGCCATCGGCAGCTCGCTCATCCCAGAAGTGATCAGCGTCCGGTACGGGCGCTCCTCGGTTGGGGCCACGACATAGACATGCACACCGACCAGGTGCGAGGCGATCTCGTGGTAAACGAACTCGACGGGCCCGAAGTGTTCCTCGATGTGTCGGTCGATGGCGTCGGCGAAGGCCTGCTGCGGTCCCTGCGCCGGCACGAACCCGTCGTGCAACGACTGATGGCGGAGGACTCCTGACCCGCTCGGCTCGTCCATGGCGACGCAGCCTATGCAAGGGCCCGACGAGGGCGCGACCGGGGGCACGCGCATCGGCCATGAGCGGGCGTCGACGACCTGTGAACCCAACCACGGGTACTGACGCTCCCGTGCGCGGACCACTCCTCCAACCTGCGCAAAATCCACTCCCACCCGCGCCGCCACTGGTAGTCGCGAAGGGCGACGGACACTCGGCACCCACGCGCACGGTCGACGGCCAAATCCGGATGTCGGATCCTGGCGGGGCCAGGCATCATCATCGCGTGGATGCCCGCCGAGTGATCGTCCTGGTCGATGACCTCCGCTCGTTCGTGGATGGCCGTAGCGCCGCGGTGGCCCGTACCAGTGCTGCCGGAGTTGAACTCCTCGATCGGTACCGGGGCCGCCGCCTGGACGAGCTGTGGTTGGACCATGACCTCGGCGGGGACGACACGATCTGGCCGGTCGTGGAAGTCCTGGAACGGGCTGCCTTCGACGAGCGCCCCTTTGACGTCGGCGTCATCAACGTTCACTCCGCCAACCCGGCGGGCGCCGCAAAGATCGCTCAGGTCCTCCGACGCTGGGGGTATCGCGTTCACGTCGCCACGGGCTCCACGGACGTCGGCTATGTCGACAGCCGTGCGTGAACTGACCGGCACGAACGCCCGCCGGACGGCTGTCACACTCGGGCAGCGGCTCACCACGACCACCCCGTAACCCCCAATTGGCGAGGAGAAGACGATCGACAACTCGGACACGATCACCCTGTGGAGGCCCACCGGACAGGCCGAACGTGACCTCGTCGCGGAGTCGGGTTGGCGGTCGTGGCCACCACGCTTGGCGGACCAGCCGATCTTTTACCCCGTCCTGAACCGCTGGTACGCCACGAAGATCGCCCGCGAGTGGAACGTGCCCGCCGAGGGAGTCGGCTACGTAACCCGGTTCGACGTCCAGCGGTCGTACCTGGACCGTCACGAGGTTCATCAGGCCGGTGGCCGCGACGTGCTGGAGTACTGGATCCCCGCCGAGGAGCTCGCCGACTTCAACGCCCACATCGTCGGCGCCATCATCGAGGAAGCCGAGTACCGCGGCCCGGTGGACGACCAGGAGTTCACCGACGCCGACAAGGCCCTGGGCCGACCTCTGCCGGCCGCTTGGCGCACCTACCTCCAAGGCGAGTCGTGGTTCCGGCGAGGCTGGATGTCCAGCGGAGCCTACGTATGGCTCAACTCCCCGCGCGAGATGCTCGAGGTGCATGACGCATGGGACCAGGCCACCGATGAGCATCCCGGCATCGCGATCATCGGCGGCGACGGCTCACGCGAACAGCTCGTACTCGACCTGCGCAGCGAACCCGCACCAGTACTACTGGCCGACATCACCAGCAGTGGCTGGGAGAGCGCGACTCGGCAAGCTAGCGATGTCAGCCAACTCATCGACCGCATCGAAGCAGGCACCTTCGAGTTCACCTTCGAGGTCTAGCGGACATCACGCAGCTCCCGGCAGACGCCACGTTGATGCATCATGGTTTCCCATGTTCGTGAACCAGCGGCAGTTCCCTTTCCTGGCCGAGCTTCGGGCACGGTGGGATGCCATCCGGGATGAATGCCTTGCTCTTCCGCTTGACACCTACCAGCCGTGGGTCCAACGCGAGATGTACGGCCAGGGCTGGAGTGTCTATGGACTTGTCGCCTTCGGGGATCGGATCGAGGAGGCCCTCGAGGCATGCCCGAACACCGCCTCCGCGTTGACGAAGGTCCCTCACCTGACGACCGCTGGGTTTTCTCGGATGGCTCCTGGCACCCACATCAAGCCACATCAGGGATGGGTTACCACCGTTTACCGCGCGCATCTCGGGCTCGTCGTGCCGCAGGACTGCGCGCTGCGAGTGGGCGACGAGACTCGACAGTGGCGCGAGGGCGAAACCTTCGTCTTCGACGACACCGTCACGCATGAGGCGTGGAACTTTGGCACCAGTGACCGCGTTGTGCTCCTGTTCGACTTCGTCCGTCCCGGCTGCGAGGACATGCAGCAGGATGAACCGCCGGCCTCGGTGGCCGGCTTCGTACGGCGACGCGGACGACGTTCAGGTCCCGACCGGTGATGGCGTCGCCCTGCACCGCGAACAGGATCACGATCGTGAACAGCAGCCCGTAGAAGCGGCCGGGCCGATACGGGGGCAGGAAGCGGGCGTCGTACCAGGTGCGGCCCTTGGCGCGCGCCTGACCAGACCCTATGAGCAGGGCTAGCCCGCTTGGCTGCGCCTGGACACCGACGCCGGGGGTGCCAACCGCACCACGGGCGGGAGCGGCGAGACATCCGGGGAGGCTTGGAATGCCGAGATGGCGAGTGCGGCGAAGCGCCGGGAGGCGGTGACCTGGGTGGTCGGCGAGGTCGCGTGGATACCGCTGTTGGCCATGAGCACGAGGAGGACGTCGTCCAGGACAAAGTCGGGGCGCAGACGCCCCGTTTCCTTGGCGCGGCGGGCCAGTTCGTCGATCGCTCTGAGCGCGTATTCACGGCGCGCCTCGAAATCAACCGCATTGGGAAAGGTCGAAATGAGAGCTGCGGTAAAGCCTCGATCGCGTGCGTGCAGTTCACACATTTTCTCGATCACAAGACAGAAACCGTGCCATGGATCCAGATCGGCAAGACCCTCGTCGACAACGGCGCGACACGCGTGCATCTGTTCCGCGAATGCCTCGGTGACCAGCATCTCCTTGGTCGGAAATCGGCGGTACAGGGTGGCAGGTGCAACCCCGGCGCGTCGGGCAACCTCCCGCATGGGCACATCCAGGCCGTCAACGGCGAAGACCGCGCGGGCGGCCTCGATGATGCGCTCGCGGTTGTCCAGGGCGTCGGAGCGAAGGGTGTGAGGCAAACGATCGGTCACGGCTCTCACTTTAGCGAGGCGGACAGCGGCGTGCGTTAGCGTCCGCCTGCATGAGGGCTTTGCAATTTTCGAAGTACGGTCCCGCGAGTGTCCTTGAGGTCTCCGAGGCACCGGAACCGCACGCCGGACACGGCCAGATACGGGTGGCGGTTCGGGCCTCGGGTGTGAATCCGGCCGACACATACGTCCGCGCCGGCCAATTCCAGGACTGGATTCCGCTCCGCCTGCCGCACGTGCCCGGCGTCGACGCCGCCGGCGTGGTGGATGAGGTCGGTGACGGGGTGACCACCGCTCGGGTAGGCGATGAGGTTTTCGGGATAACGGACTACGCCCAGATGGGCGGGGCGAACGCCGAATACGCCGTCTTGGCCGCGTGGGCACCGAAGCCGGCCGCCCTGACCTGGGAGCAGGCCGGCGGCGCGGCGGGCAACATCGAGACGGCCACCCGAGTACTCGACCGGCTGGGCGTCAAGGACGGCACTACGCTGTTGATCGAGGGCGCGGCCGGCGGGGTCGGTACGACCGCGATCCAGCTCGCCGTCGCTCGCGGCGCGGCCGTCATCGGCACGGCCAGCGAGCGCAACCATGAGTTCGTCGCCTCGCTCGGGGCGATCCCGACCACCTACGGTCCCAGACTGGCCGAGCGGGTCCACACTCTGGTGCCCAGCGGGGTCGATGTCGTACTCGACTGTGCCGGCTCTGGCTCCATACCCGACCTGGTCGGCCTGGTCGCGAACCCGGACAGGGTGGTGAGCATCGCCGACATCAACGCCACGGCCTACGGCGTGCACCTGTCGCGCGGCTCTGGCCCCGGCGCGGACACGCCGGCTCTCGAAGGAATCGCTGCCGCCGGCGAACTCGCCGAACGAAGTCGTTTCACAGTGCCGGTCGCTGCCGTGTTCTCTCTGGAAGAGGCGAACGCCGCCCACGAGTTGAGTGAGTCCCGCCATGCACGGGGCAAAATCGTGCTGAAGCCGTAGGGCACCCGACCCAGCGTCTGTCCGCCTGACCCGAGCACGCGCGGCCAGGGCGAGCACCAGGACGGTGTCGGCCGGAAGGCACCGACACAGCAGGAAGCGGCCCCCGATGCCGGTTGTGGGTCCGGGGCCGCAACCCACGGTGACGGGCGCGTCATATAGGTCGATCCAAC
>NZ_JBSFBM010000207.1:0-12293 GCF_053592955.1 Micromonospora sp. NPDC002411
GATGTCCGGGGTGGCCGTTGGGCGGGGACTCGTCCTCTGCGTGAGAGGGATGGCCTCGTTACTGGCGGCCGTTTGTGGCGTCGTCGGTGGCGTCGGTGAGCCAGTTGCAGCCGTGAGCCCGGCTGGGCGCGGGACACCTCGTCCTGCATTCGTTGCAGGGCGAGCGCCTCCTTGCCGGTGCCGGCCTGCTCCCACCAGCTGCTCCATTCGGGTGGGGCCAGGGCCAGGAACGACAGGCTCGACTCGATGTAGCTGGTACGGGCGGCGGTGATGTCCTGCTGCATGGCCGGGGTCAGCTCACCGCCCGCGACGGTCCGCAGTACGGCGACCTGCTGCTGACCGATCGCCTCGGCGGTCTTCGACAGTGCCGCCGAGGCGCGGATCCCGTCGGCGAGCTGGGCGTCGACCACGCCGTGCGAGACGGCTTCCCGGAAGTTGATCAGATCGGCGATCGCGATGCGGTAGCTGAAGGTCATCGCCGACACCGATGCGTGCGTCGCCGTGCGCACCTGGGTACGCAGCGGGGCGAGGCCGTCCAGGGCCGCGTCGATGCGGCGCAGGAGGTCCCGGTTGGCGTCGGCGTCGGCGGTCAGCCGCTCGCGCTGCGCGCGGTAGCGGCTGACCGCGTCGTCGGTGGCGGTCATCTCCGCGCTGAAGGCGTCCTGCTGCTCCGGCGCGCCGTAGGTGAGCAGGTCGGCGGCGGCGATCCGCTCGCGTTGCAGGCGGTAGGCGAGGTCGCCGGCCTCGGCGCCGACCTGGGCGAGGATCCGAAGGTCGCTGGCACGGGCCGTCTGGCGGGCGCTCTCGGTCAGCGCGAGCCCGGCGAAGCCGATGACGGCGACGAGCGGTGCCGCGACGATGAGGCGCATCCGGCCGGCAATCTTCCAACCGCGTCGGCGGGTCGGGTAGGGTCTGGCCGCGTGGGACCGGGTGCTCGACGCCAAGATTGACTCCCACGACTCGTCGATGACGGTCTATCCGCACGTTGCCGAATGCAAGTCCCATTCGGCCGGAAGCCGCGCTCGTAGACCAGACCTGGCCGTGGTACAAACTGCCCGTACCAGCATCTGTACCCAACGTCAGCAACCGGTGACGCCCTGAGACGGGAGCTGGATCCGTGGGGTCAGCGCTGGTCGTCGTGGGGGTCGGAGGTCAGCTTCGTGCCCTCCGGTGTCTGCCGTCGCTGCGCGTCGCTCGACTCGCCAGAGTCGGCTGGGGCGTTGAGCACCTGGCCGATCAGCTCACGCAGCTCGTCGATCGCTTCCACCACGGCGCCCGGATCACGGGCGTCGCGCCGATCACGTTGACGCGGCACCCGCCGCTGCTGGTGAGGTGGTTGCGAGTCGCGGGGACCCCGGCGGCCGTCGGCCGCCAACTGCTCGGCCGCCACCTGCGGCCAGAGGGCCGCGAGCCGTCCACCGGTGCCGAGCACGTCGTCGCAGCGCAGCGCGAACTCGTGGCTGCCGAACCGGCGACCCGACTCGACCGCCGCGACCGTCTCCCGGCTGAACCGCACCAGATCC
The DNA here is from genome assembly GCF_053592955.1 of Micromonospora sp. NPDC002411. Lineage (NCBI taxonomy): Bacteria > Bacillati > Actinomycetota > Actinomycetes > Micromonosporales > Micromonosporaceae > Micromonospora > Micromonospora sp. NPDC002411. Next base: position 1,524 of record NZ_JBSFBM010000207.1, read on the forward strand.
GCCAGGGCCCGCTGGGTCAGGCCCCGCCGGACCCGGCAGTCGCGCAGTTCCCACCGGAACCGTTGGCTGGCCGCGGAGTGAGCAGAGCTCGACGGGGACGTGTGCTCCATGCGCTCACCTTCGTGGCTACGGGAATCAGCAGCGAACGCCAGATCGGGATTGGCGGATGAGCTGAACATTCATAGAGAGCAATTCTTAACCCAGGAAGCGATCAGTGTGAAGACGTTCGCCGACATCGATCGTCGGGCAAAGCGTGAAGGATGCGTGCCGGACCGGTTGCGTGCCGCCGGGTGGGGCGGGCAACGCTACCCGACGCACCCTCGGTTCGATCTGCTGGCGCTCGCCCATGTCACGCGGCGTGCGCTTCGGCAGCCACCTCGTCGCGCGCCGCCGGTATGTCGGCAGACGTGCGCGTGTCGATTGTCGCGAGCAGCGTGCGGTGCGCACGGAATGCGACGTTCGGCTTGTACGAGCGCTGCTGCTCGCTTGCCAGACGGAGGCCGGGAATGGAGTCGGCGAGCCGGGTGATGGCGATCTCGGCCTCCAGTTTCGCCAATCCCGCTCCGATGCAGAAATGTGGTCCGTGGCCGAACGACAGATGATTGCCCGCGTCCACCCGGTGTGGGTGGAACTGGTCCGGGTGGGCGAACACCGCGGGGTCGCGGTTCGCGGCTCCGATCAACAGCAGGCAACGCGCCCCGGCGGGAATCGTCACCGTTCCCACTGTGACGTCCCGGCTGGTCACCCGGAGCCAGCCGTCGATGGCGGGCGCGAACCGGAGGGTCTCGTTCACGAACGCGGCGGCGCCTCCCGGGTCCGTGGTCAGCGCCGACCAGTGCTGCGGGGTGGACAGCGCCTGGTCGAGGGCGTGCGCGAGCAGCCCGGCGGTGGTCTCGTGGCCGGCGACCAGGAGATTGAAGGCGAGGCTCGCCACCTCGGGCACCGTCAGCACCGTGTCGTCGTCGTCGCGGTACGCCAGGGCGCGGCTGATGAAGTCGTCGCCCTCGTGTCCGCTGGCCACGCGCTGCCGGACGAGATCCTCGCAGTAGTGCCAGAACTCCAGCAGGTCCCGTGCCAGGCGTACCTGCTCGGCCGGGTCGGGTTGCCCCCACACGAGGGCGATCTGGCCGTCGGCCCAACTCCTGATCCGTCCGATGTCGGCGTCGGGCACCCCGAGGATGTCCAGGACCACCAGCAGGGGAAGCTCGGTGGCGAACTCCGGGATCAGGTCGACCTGGTCGCCCTGGCGGGCGGCGAGCCGGTTCACCAGTTGGTCGACCCTGCGCCGGACGATCGCGCCGTAGTCGGCCTCGACCCGCTCGGCGGTGTTCGCGAAGGTCGCGCGGAGCGCCCGACGGGTTCGGGGGTGCACCGGCGGGTCCGCGGCGGCCGTCGTGGGGGGCGCGTCGATCTGCATGAGCACGCTCAACGCCTCCGGGCAGACCTCGTAGACCGGGGCGAGGGTGAGGGTGTTGGCGAAGGTCGTGACGTCGGCGAGGGCCCGCCGGACGTCGGCGTGCCTGCTGATCAACCACAGGCCCAGATCCTCGGCGTAGTGCACCCCGTCCGGATCGTCGAGAATACGCCGCCAGATGCTTGCCGGATCGGTGAGATAGGTCCCGGTGAACGGATTCAACCGCATGGAACGCCTCCTGATGAACGCGGCGCGAAACCGGCAGCGTCCCCATTCAACGATCCACGTCCAGTTGGGCCGATAATGGCGCGCATCTGCCTATGGCTCTTTACGGTGCGCTGAGCGGCTGCACAAGTCAAGATAGGTCAACGTCTATTTAATGCGTGACATAATGCGGGTTGCAACGGCGAGGTGAACACGGCGGTTTGCAACTTGCGAGTCGGTCCTTGTCGTCAGTCGGCCCAGGCGGGCGGGCCCTCCAACGTCAGGGTCGGGCAACCGGCCATGACGGACTGTGGATTCGACGTGCCGCTCTCCCTCATGACCGGAAGAACGATCTTCCTGTCGCCCGGTGACGTCGCCGTGCCGTCGCGGTCCCGACAGTGGGTGCTCCGCGCTGAACCCGCGTCGCGGGGGCCTCCGGCCAGGCCGGATACCCCCGCGACGTCCTGTCGTGACGACCTTCCCGCGTGCGTGGTCAGGGCGCCCAGGGTGTGGTGATGTTCCAGGTGCTGTCGGCGGTCCACAACGTCGGCGTGTTGTACGCGTCGCCACCCGCGCCGTTGCTGAGCCAGACCTCCGAGTTGTAGTGCCGCAGGTACCTACCCCGGAAGTTGTACGACTCCAGCGAGACCCCAGCGCCGGTCAGCCCGACCCGCGCACACCAGGTGGCGTCGGCACGCATCAGCGTCGAGCCGTCGTCCGGCGAGTTGCGGACCCGGGAGTTCTGGTGGCGTAGGTACTGCCCGGGGAAGTTGACCGACTCGAACGAGTAGCAGCCGGCGTCGGCCAGGCCGGTCCGGACGGTGTACGTGGCGTCGGCCTTGAGCAGGCTGGAGCTCGCGGCGTCAACGACCTCGGTGAAGGCCAGGCTGTCCTGGTGACGCAGGTACCTGTTGGTGTAGCCGGGCGTCGTCACCTGCAACGACCGTCGGGTGTTCACCGGCAGGGCCACGGGCGCCGAGCTGCCGATGGTCTTCGAGGCGTTGATCAGGGCGGTGTTGGCGGCGCGGACCCGCGCCTGATCCATCTTGACCACCTGCCGGTCGTAGGTGAGGAAGCCGTTCAGCTCGCCCTCCAGGTCGGTGATCTCGGTGTAGACCGAGGCGCTGAGTCCCTTGCCCAGCATCAGGTTCTGGCTGCCCTGCACCAGACCCACGTACCTGTCGGTGAGGGCGTTCGAGCTGGTCTGCCACTCGTAGGCGAAGAAGCCGCCGCTCGGGCTGTACTCGTGACCGGGGGTGTGCAGGCCCAGCCCGCCGAACTCACCGAGGACGGCGATCCGGCTGCTCGACGGCACGGGGGAGTCGGGTCCGAGGTAGACGTGCCAGTCGTCGATGTCGCCGTTGCCGGGGTTGCCGAGGGACTGGCAGCAGTTGTGACCGCTGTGCGGGTTGACCAGCCGTGTCGGGTCCTGGTTCTTGATGTTCTGCGCGACCCGCCGGGTGTCGGCGAGGGAGCGCTCGCCCCAGCCCTCGTTGTACGGCGTGTACGCGACCACGGCGGGCGAGCTGCGGTGCTCGTCGACGATTTCGCGTGCCTCCGCCTCGAACTGGGCCTGCTGGGCGTCGGTGGGGTTGATGTCCTGGGCGGTCAGCGACGGGATGTCCTGCCAGACCAGCAGGCCCAGCCGGTCCGCGTGGTAGAACCAGCGCTGCGGTTCGACCTTGATGTGCTTGCGCACCATGTTGAAGCCCAGGTCCTTGTGCTTCTGCAGGTCGAAGGCGAGAGCGGCGTCGGTCGGCGCGGTGTAGAGGCCGTCCGGCCAGTAGCCCTGGTCGAGTGTGCCGACCTGGAACACGAACTGGCCGTTGAGCTTGGGGCGCAGCACCCCGTTCACCAGGCCGGTGCTGATCTCCCGCATGCCGAAGTAGTGCGTGGTCCGGTCCACTGTGGCGTTGCCGGAGTTGCGGAGAGTGATCCGCAGGTTGTAGAGGAACGGGTCGTCGGGCGACCAGCGGCGGGCGTTGGGCACCGGCACGCTGAAGTCGGTGAAGCCGCCGGTGGCCGTTCCGACCACGGTGCTGCCGTTCAGCGCCTCGGCGAGCACGCTGTGGCCGCTCACGTTGCCCCTGGTGAAGACCCGGACCCGCACTGTGTTGTTGCCCAGGTTCGGGTAGACGTCCACGCTGCTGATGGAGGCCGCGGGCACCGGCTCCAGCCACACCGTCTGCCAGATGCCCGAACTCGGGGTGTAGAAGATCCCGCTGGGTGTCTTGGTCTGCTTGCCGATGGCCGGCAGGCTGCCGTTCTGACGGGTGTCGGTGGGATCCCAGACCTTGACGACGATCTCGTTCGTGCCGGTGGTGAGCTGGGGGGTCACGTCGAAGGTGAAGGCGTCGTAGCCGCCGGTGTGCGCGCCGACCCGGGCGCCGTTGACCCAGACGGTGCTCTGCCAGTCGACGGCGCCGAAGTGCAGCAGGGTGCGGCGGCCCGACCAGTTCGCCGGGATGGTGACCGTGCGCCGGTAGAACAGGTAGTTGCGGTTGTCGTTGGCGGCCCGCTGGATGCCGGACAGCGCGCTCTCCACCGGGAAGGGCACGTTGACCCGCTCGGGCAGGTCGGTGCCGAACTGCGGGGCGTCGTCGGTGGCCGACTGGCGCAGCTGCCACTCGCCGTTGAGGTTGAGCCAGTCCGGTCGCGTCATCTGCGGTCGCGGGTACTCGGGCAGCGGCGTTCCGGCCAGGGCCTGGCTGGTCCAGGGGGTGGTCAGTGGTGGCGTCTTGGCCGGCGCGGCGTGCGCCGGCATGGCTGGCGCGGCGAGGATGCCGGCGACCAGGGTGAGGATGAGCAGCAGCGGCAGGGTGGGGCGGATGGGGACCTGACGTGTCATGCCGTCTCCGGGGGGCGAGTCGCCGCGGGCGGTGCAGCCAAGCCCGAAGCGCGTGGGCGGTGGGCATCGGGTGGTCGTCGACGACGGACGGTGGTGGGCATATTGACATCTGTCATCGCCTGTATAACGTTATAGAGCCGCACCGGCCCTCCCGTCAATCCTTGTTCGTCGATGTCTCCGGTCCGGCGGTCCCTGCGAGAAGGGTCGGTGGATGGGCGTCAACCTCAAGGACATCGCCCAACGCGCCGGGGTGTCGCTGGCCACCGTCTCCAACGTGGTCAACGGGTACCGGCCGGTGGGGGAGCGGACCCGGCAACGTGTGCAGCAGGCGATCGACGAACTCGGGTACAGCCCCAACCTCGGTGCCCGGCACCTCCGGCGGGGGCGTACCGGGCTGATCGCCCTGGCCATCCCGGAACTGAACAACCCCTACTTCGCCGAACTCGCCGAGATCGCCATCTCCGAGGCCGCCGCGCTCGGCTACACGCTCGTCATGGAGAACACCGCCGCCGACCGCAAGGCCGAGCTGGCTCTCCTCGACGGGACCCGGCGGCACATCATCGACGGCCTGATCCTCAGTCCGGTGCGGATCGGCCGGGAGGAGGTGCTGGCCCGGAGTGCTGACACTCCGCTCGTGCTGATCGGTGAGGGTGTCTCCGACGTGCCGTACGACCACATCGCCATCGACAACGTCGCCGCCAGCCACGCGGCGATCCAGCACCTCGTGGCGATCGGCCGCCGACGGATAGCGTTCATCGGCGCCACGCCCGGTGGTGACCGGCAGTCGGCGCACCTGCGGGTACGCGGCTACCGGGAGGCCCTGGTCGCCGCCGGCCTGCCGTACCGCCCCCGGTTGGTCGCCCGCACCGACGCGTTCGGCCGACTCGACGGCAAGCGCGCGATGCGTGACCTGCTCGCCCTCGGTGACCCGCCCGACGCGGTGTTCGGTTACAACGACCTGGTCGCCATCGGCGCGCTGCGGACGTTGGCCGAGGCCGGTCTCCGGGTGCCGGAGGACGTCGCTGTAGTCGGGATCGACGACATCGAGGAGGGACGCTTCGGTACGCCGACCCTCACCACCATCGCGCCGGACAAGAGGGAGATCGGCCGTCTCGCAGTACGCCGCCTCGTCGCCCGCATCGAGGGCACGGCGGTCGCGGCGCCGCTGACCGTGCAGACGCCGTTCCGGCTCGTCCGACGAGAGAGCACCGGCACGCCGGGCGGATGACGAGCGATCGCCCGCGAGCTGTCCGACCGGGCCCGTGCGGCGCGTCTGCCGAGATCCATAGCGCCGGTGGTACGACCCAGAGAGGATGACCCGCTAGATCCAAAGATCTCAATATGATGACCGCTATCTCGAATGCCGGTGCGCTCACGAGGCGTGCCATCCTGATGCGGAGGAATGCATGGTTCGCTGGCGTACCCTCACTGGCCTGCTGGCCACCGCGTTGGCCGCGGTGACCGCGGCCAGCCTCACCCTCACCGCGCCGGCCGCCGCGGCCGACAACCCCATCACGCCGAACGTCGTCGGCGGCACCCGCGCCGCCCAGGGCGAGTTCCCGTTCATGGTTCGACTCTCGATGGGATGCGGCGGGGCGCTGTACAGCCCCCGGCTGGTCCTCACCGCGGCTCACTGCGTGGGCGCGACCGGCACCAACACCAGCATCACCGCCACGCTCGGGGCGGTGGACCTCCAGTCGTCCAGCCGGATCACGGTCCGGTCGAACTACGTCTACCGGGCCCCCGGCTACAACGGGGCCGGCCGGGACTGGGCGCTGATCCGGCTGGCCAGCCCGGTCACCGGGCTGAGCACGCTGCCGATCGCCAGCACGACCGCCTACGACAGCGGCACCTTCACCGTCGCCGGGTGGGGCGCCGCCCGCGAGGGTGGCGGGCAGCAGCGGTACCTGCTCAAGGCGACCGTCCCGTTCGTGAGTGACTCCGTCTGCAACGCCAACTACGGTGGCGACCTGATCCCCGCCCAGGAGATCTGCGCCGGCTACGCCAGCGGTGGCACGGACACCTGCCAGGGTGACTCGGGTGGCCCGATGTTCCGGCGCGACGCCTCCAACGCCTGGATCCAGGTCGGCATCGTCAGCTGGGGCAACGGTTGCGCCCGACCCAACTACCCGGGCGTCTACACCCAGGTGAGCTACTTCGCCTCGTCGATCGCCTCGGCGGCGGCGAGCCTCGGCGGCTGACCGTACGACCACTCGGGCGGTCCGGACGACGGTGTCCGGGCCGCCCGCTCGTGCCGTCACCGACGGGCGGCGAGTGGGCCAGCCGACAGAAACGGCGGGCCGCGCGTGCGGTCACCGCCGCGACGGCCATGATGGGCCGGTGAAGATCCTGTCCATCCAGTCGTCGGTCGCCTACGGTCACGTCGGCAACTCGGCGGCGGTGTTTCCCCTGCAACGGCTCGGGCACGAGGTCTGGCCGGTCCTGACGGTGCACTTCTCCAACCACACCGGGTACGGCGCGTGGCGTGGACCGATGCTGGCGGCGGCCGACGTGGCCGAGGTGATCGCGGGCATCACCGACCGTGGGGTCCTCGGTGGCGCGGACGCGGTGTTGTCCGGCTACCAGGGTGACCCGGCCATGGGGGCGGTGATCCTGGACGCGGTCGAGAAGGTCAAGGCCCTCAACCCGGCGGCTGTGTACTGCTGCGACCCGGTGATGGGCGACGCCGGTCGGGGGATGTTCGTCCGCCCGGGAATCCCGGAGTACCTGCGCGACACTGTCGTGCCGCGTGCCGACATCATCACGCCGAACCACTTCGAGCTGGACTTCCTCGCCGGGCGTACGACGACCTCGTTGGCGGAGGTGCTCGACGCGGTCGACGTCGTACGCGCGACCGGCCCCCGGCACGTCCTGGTGACCAGCGTGCTGCACGGCGACCTGCCGCCGGACGCGCTGGAGGTGGTGGCCGTCTCGGACGAGGGTGCCTGGGCGGTGACCACACCGCTGCTGCCGATCAACCCGAACGGCGGGGGCGACATCACCGCGGCGTTGTACCTCGCGCACCTCTGGACGATGGGCTCACCCGCTATCGCGTTGGAACGCACGATCGCTTCCGTCTTCGCCGTGCTCGAAGCGACAGTCGCGGCGGGCACCCGGGAGATCCAGCTCGTCGCCGCGCAGGACGTGATCGCCGACCCGCCGGCCCGGTTCACCGCCCGCCGGCTCCGCTGACGGCAGGTCGGCCCCGCTGTCGGCGGGTCGCCGACGGACCCGCCGACGGCCCGAGGACCCGATCCGGTCAGCGGCCCTCGGGGACGGCCATCTCGCCGAGCAGCGACCAGTCGTCCTGCGGCACAGTGGCGTTCACGATGCGCGGGGTCTCGGCCAGGTGCGGCGGCAGGGTCTCCTGGGCCTTGCGGAAGTGCGCCGACTGCACGTGAGCCCCGCCGGCCTCGCCGTCACGGAACGCCTCGACCAGCACGTACTCGGTCGGGTCGTCCACGCTGCGCGACCAGTCGAACCACAGGCAACCCGGCTCGGCCCGGGTCGCCTGGGTGAACTCGGCGGCGATCTGCGGCCACTGGTCGGCGTGCTCGGGCAGGATGCGGAACTTGGCGGTAATGAAGATCATGGCCCCAGGCTACCCAGAACGACCGGGCGCGGACGGGCCAGCCGCCCAGCGTGGCGGGGTTGCCGCCCCCGGCCGGGACGGCACCATCACCCGTGACGGTCAGCGCAGCCGGCGGATGTCGCCGTACGCGCGGTAGTAACCACCGCGGCTGGACTCGCGCACCTCGGTCACCAGATAGCGGGCACCCGGCTCGCGAATCCCCTTGGGGAACTGCACCGACCAGTCGTGCCGGTAGCCGTCGGAGAGCACCTGAACCCGCAGCCGCCCCCGGTCGTCACGGCACTGCACGACCACGCCCGCGCCCGAGTCGCTGGTCACCTCGACGATCGTCGGTTGCACCGGTTGGGGCGCCTGCCGGGGCGCCTTGATGTCGCGTACCTCGGGCACGTCACCGGCCTGGGCGGCGCGGATCGCCGGCTCGCTCGCGTCGATGCAGGCCAGATGGCCGCCGGTGGTGACGACGTAGAGCCGGTCGTCGTGGTACTGCATCGAGTACGCCGAGCCGCAGCCGGTGCCGAGCTTCCACAGCCGGGTGCCGTCCGCGTCGAAGCAGTAGATCGAGGACTGGCTGTCGCCGGCGAAGACGTACCGACCCCCCTCGGCGGTCGCGCAGGAGAACACCGGGGCGTCGCAGAGGTAACTGCGCTCGTGCCGACCCGACTTGGACAGGCGTACCACCTCGCGGCTGCTCGTCCCGGCGAACACACTGCCGTTCTCCTGCCAGCCGAACAGCACCGCGCCGGTCTTGGTGTGCCACAACTCGCTGCCGGTACGCCACTCGTAGCCGGTCACGCCCTGCGAATGGCCGTGGTAGATCGCGTCGCGGTCACACCGCGCCATCCAGGCCGAGCGCCCCCGCCCGGGCCTGCGCCACAGGAACTCGTCCTCGTGGTCGACGGCGGTTATCCCACCGTCGGCGTCCGAGACGCCCAGGACGCCGTCGTGGATGTCGAGCCAGTAGATGTCGATCTCCGGAGCGATCGCGTACGCCACCCGGGGCACCTTGCCGGAGAGGTCGTAGACGTTGCCGTCGTCGCAGCCGGCGTAGACCCATGCGTCGTCGGCGACGATGCATTTCACCCCGTCGGGCAGACGCACCTGGCTGCGCACCCGGGCGTCGTGGTCGAGCGTGGTGATGACGCCGTGCTCGTTGCCGACCATGCAGTGCTGCCCGTCGACGAAGATGCCGAAGGCGGGAGCGCCGGAGTCGTAGCGCCAGAGCACCGGGGCGGTGTGCGCGGTCGAGCGGGTGCTGACGATCTGCCGCCGGGAGACGGAGCGCTTCTGCCGGACGCCCGGGACGGCTGGCGCGTACCCCTTGCGGACCTTCTCCCCGATCTTCTTCGCCGCGGCTGCGCGGGCGCGGGCGTTGTCCGGGTAGGCGCTCGCCTTGACCTGACCCTGGTCGCCGATCCGGCCGTAGCGAACGGTCAGCGTGGCGTTGTCGACGATGACCTCGTAGAACTTGTGGGCACCGTCCACTTCGGACAGTTCGAGGTAGGTCGTCTCCTGGGACATGGGCGGGCCTCCGAGGGGTCAGCGACCGGCTCGACGTGGCCGGCGCGGCGACAGTGACCACACGCTAACGACCGCCCCCGACAGAACCGGCAGGCGCTCGTCGGCGCGGACCCCGCGTCATCACCGCCCCGGCCAGCCCAGCGCGTCGTCGCGTAGCACCGCGTGCGCGCCGACGGTCTGGTTCACGATCTGCGTCACCCGGACGTCGACCGCGATGCTGGCCAGCGCCACCGCGTCCGCGCGGCTGAGCCCGTGCAGCCGCTGCATCACTGTCAGCATCGAGTCCAGGGCCGCGAACGTGGCGTCGTCGAGGGACGTGCCCACGCCCAGGGTCAGCCACGCATCCGCGGTGCGCGCCACCGGCCCGGTGAGCGGAAAGTCGTCCCGAACGTCGAGGGTCACCGTCACCTCGTCCATCGGGCACTCGATCGCGGTGCCCCCGACCTCGCCGTCGCCCTGTGCGGCGTGCCCGTCCCCGACCGAGAAGAGCGCGCCGTCGACCGGGATCGGCAGAAACAGTGTGCTGCCGGCGGTGAGGTCCTTGCAGTCCAGGTTTCCGCCGCATGGGCGCGGTGGGATCGTCGAGTGACGTCCCGGCTCGGCCGGTGGCATGCCGAGCACCCCCATGAAGGGACGCAGGGCGACAGTGTGGCCGTGTTGGTTGCGGCCCGTCATCGTCGCCGGGTCCAGCGTCCAGGCGTGTACCACTGGTTGTTCCTCGACGCCGTAGTGCTTGTTGAAGTCGCTCGGCCAACCGCCGGCGACAGTCGTCCCCCAGGTGGCCGGGACGACCGCGTCGATGCGTACCGCGAGGGTTTGGCCGGCGCGCGCACCGCGGAGGGCGACCGGACCGACCAACGCGTGTCCGTGGTCGGGGCGATGCTGCGCGACCCGGGGGCGGTCCCGGTTCGGTCCGCCGGGGTACGGGCCGGCCGACCACCAGCAGTCCAGGGTGCGGTAGGTGACGGTGTCGCCGGGATCGATGGTGAGCACCGGTCGGAAGTCGGGGGAGAAGTGGCCGTGCAGGGTGTCGTCCCCGGGCGTGAGGGTGTGGCGCATGAGGTGCAGGTTAGTGGCGTCCGGTCGGCCTCATGGGGTGCGCGGTGGGGGGGGGGGGGCGGGGGGCCCCCCCCCCCCCCCCAACCCCCCCCCCGGGCACCCCCCCGTGGAGCAGCGGAAGTTATGTGTAAAAGT
>NZ_JBSFBM010000208.1:0-12205 GCF_053592955.1 Micromonospora sp. NPDC002411
GGATGACCGCGGCGACCACACCGATCGCCTCGCGCCGGACGATGGTGTCGAAGGCCACCGAAGGGTCGGACGGCGCGACGATCTCCTCCCAGCCGAACTCCTCGGCTGCCTGAAGGTAGGCGTTGGTCTGACGGGTCAGGAAGGGTTGACCGATCTTGGTGAACCAGCCTGCCGAGCCGTTCTCCGTGGAGATCGCCGCGGCGATCTCGTCCGCCCGGGCGGTACGCAGCGCGTCGTAACGACGCACGACGTCTTGGCGCTCCTTCGGCGAGGTGCGCGGCCACGGACCGTGGTCGAACGCCTCACGCGCGGCGGCGACAGCCTTGTCGATGTCGGCTGGTGCGGCCTGCGCGACGCGGCCGAGCACCGACTGGTCGTGCGGGGACAGGATGTCGAGCATCAGCTCCGGCGCGCTGGGAGTCACCCAGGAACCACCGATGTAGAGCTTGTCGCGCACAGTCATGTTTAGTTCCTTGAGATGAGAAGGGGCGGAGGAGCCGAGCAGATGCCGCATCGGCGGTGCCGGCTCTTCGGTGAGCCTCAGGATCGCGGCGGCCATCGTGGCCGGGTCGCCCCGCTGCACGTACCGAGCCACCACGGTGTCGGTCAGGCGGTGGGGTAGTCCGTGGACCGGCTCACCTCGGCCCACGAGTTGGCTTCCGCAATACGGCCTTCCTCTGAGCTGATCGCGATCCCTAGTGCGTCGCTGCCGAGCAGCAGCCGGCGCGGAGGCTCCGCGGCGTCCACGGTGTCGACGATGGCGCGGGCCATGCGGTCCGGGTCGCCGGGCTCGTTCCCGGCATACTGCGCGAATCGATCCAGCCACGCGCCAACCGTTTGCTCGTAGTCAGGCGTGATGGGACCGGAGGGCTCGGCGGCCCCGGTGGCCCAGCCGGTGCGGATACCGCCCGGCTCGACGATGGTGACCTTGATGCCCAAGGGGGCCACTTCGTTGGCGAGGACCTCGGAGAAGCCCTCCACAGCAAACTTCGCCGTCTGGTAGGCACCCAGGCCGGGGGTGCCGCCTGCGCGGCCGCCGATCGAGGAGATCTGCACGATATGCCCGGAGCGCTGCCCGCGCATCACGGGTAGGACCGCCCTCGTCACATTGACCACGCCGTACAGGTTCGCCTCGACCTGCGCGCGGAATTCCTCCTCGGGGAAGTCCTCGATCGAGCCGCTGGTGGCGTAGCCCGCGTTGTTGACCACCAAGTCGATGGAGCCGAACCGCTGCACCGCCGCGGCGACCACCTTTCGGGCCTGCGCCGGGGAGGTGACGTCGAGCGCGACGGCCGCGAGACGCTCGGGGTGCTCTGCCACCAGGGAAGCCAGCGCTTCCGGCTTGCGGGAAGTCGCCACTACTCGGTCGCCGGCCTCCAGCGCTGCGAGCACCAGTGCCTTGCCCAGGCCCTGCGAGCCACCGGTGATCAGCCAAGTCCTTGTCATCGTACGTCTCCTCGCTTGTCATTCCTCGCCACCCGAAGCGGGTAGCTACACAACCGTAGAGTTACGGTCGCTAAATGCAATACGACTGAGGCGAAAATATTCTGTTCCGCAGCTCACATGCAGAAGATTGCCGGGTAGCTAAAACAGTCGAGTAAGATCGCAGCACCATGAGAGCCGACGCCGCCCGCAACCTAGATGCCGTCCTCCGCGCCGGAGCTCGACTTCTGGCCGAGGACCCCGGCACCTCCATGTCAGCCGTCGCCGCTGCCGCCGGAGTGGACCGCACCACCCTGCACCGCCGCTTCGCGAACCGCGAAGCCCTGCTCAGCGCCGTCTTCCAGGCCAAGCTCGACTCCGCCGAAAACGTCCTCGACGAGGCCCGCCTGACCGAGGCTCCCGTGCCCGTCGCCCTGCACCGCTACGTGGAGGGAATCGTCCCCGTCAGCCGCGAATGGCCTCTCGACACTCGCCGCATGATGCAGAACGACCCTGCCGCCAGCATCCGCCGTCAGGCGCAGAGCGCCCGAGTCGACGCCTTCATCCGCCGATCACGAGACGAGGGGTACCTCCGCGGCGACGTGGACATGACCTGGGCGCGAACGGTCCTTGACCAACTCGTCGACGCCGCCGCCCACCAGTTCCCCACCCTGACGCCACCGCAAGCCGCCGACCTCGTCGTAGCCACCTTCATGAACGGCCTCGGCGCGGCCTGACGGTCGGAGCGATCACCACCGCCTGGCACAGCCGGCGACTACCGGGCAGCCTCCGCTCCCGGCTGACTGAGAACTCCTGACTCTTTGAGTGTTGGAGTCGGCACCAGCAGATGATGGCGCAGGCGAGGGTGAGGACGGCTTCGTGGATGTCGTCGCGGATCTCCCAGCGGATGCGCAGACGGCGGAACCAGTGCAGCAGGGCGATGGTCTGCTCGACGACCCACCGTCGGGTACCGAGCCCGGAGCCATGTGTGACACCGCGTCGGGCGATGACGGGTGTGATGCCGCGGGTCCGTAGGTCGCGGCGGCACTTGTCGAAGTCGTAGCCGCGATCTGCGTAGATCCGGTCTGGTCGTTGCCGCGGTCTGCCTTGGGCGCCCTTGATTGGTGGGATCTTGTCGACCAGGGGCAGGAGTTGGGTGACGTCGTGGCGGTTGCCGCCGGTCAGGCTGGCGGCGAGGGGGATGCCGCCCGATACGATGCGGGGATATGGGCAGATTCCTCGCGCTCTTCCACGGCGCGGCTGACGAGGCCGGCAAGACCGACCTCACCGAACAGCAGCAGACCGAGTTCATCAACGCCTGGGCGTCGTGGGCGCAGGCCAACGAGAAGGCCATCGTCGACCCGGGCGCTCCGCTGAACGCAAAGAAGCTGGTCACCGCGCAGGGTGTCGAGGACGTCACCGACTCTCTGACCGGCTACACCATTGTCGAAGCGGGCTCGCACGACGAGGCCGTTCAGATCTTCTCAGGGCACCCGCACCTGGGGTTGTTCGTCGGGAACTCCATCGCGGTCCTGGAGTGCCCGCCCCCGCCCGGCGCGCCATGACGAGTCGCTCCAGACGCGCGGCGCGTACCCGATCACGCTGATGCGATCAGGCAGATCATCATGCCGAGCTGAGCAGCGCACGCGGCGCCGAACCACTCACGATCCATTGTGGCGACCGGCTCGGGTGTCCCCGGCGATGGACGTGTCGACGACGTCCTTGAACAGCGTGCGCTTGATGCCGAAAACGAAGTAGACCGTCTGGACGGCCACGCCCGCCCGGTCCGCGACCTCCTTGTCCATATGCGAGTCGAACTCTAGAGTGAGTCACTAGAGTCCAACTCTAATTCTTGGAGGAGACGATGGGTCAGCCCGACGCCAGCCAGAGGTCGGAACCGGAGCTCGCTCCCGCGCAGCGAGACCCTGAGGAGGAGTCCGTCCACCGTGCACTGGAGGGCTACTACCGCACCGGTAAGCCACCGTGGGACACCGGCGTGACGCCGCCCGAGCTGGTCGACCTGGTAGAGGGGCGCGGCGCGCTGCCGCCCGGCCGCGCCCTCGAACTCGGCTGCGGCACGGGGACCAACGCCACCTACCTCGCACGACACGGCTGGGAGGTGGCCGCTGTCGACCTGATCGACAGTGCCGTCGACCAGGCCAGGGAGAAGGCTGCGGCGGCGGGAGTGGCGGTACGGCTGCTGCACGGAGACGCCACCCGCCTCGACGAGCTGGACGTGCCGGGCCCCTTCGACCTGTTCTTCGATCTGAGCTGCTACTGCGGAATCCCGCTGCACCGCCGCGACGCCTACGCTGCCGGGCTCACCCACCGCGCCGCTCCCGGTGCGCGGTTGCTGATGTTCGGGTACGGCCCCGAGCCGCTCGGCAATCCGATGCCCGAGGTCACGTCGTGGGCGGCGGGCGTCACCGCCGACGAGCTCCGCGCCAGGTTCCCCGGCTGGGCACTGATCGACATCACACCGGGCACCAACTCGGTGCCGACCTTCTGGTTCACGCTGCGCCGCGACGCCTAGCAATGTCGACGGAGGGGCACATCGGCGCCGACTAGCCCGGCTTGCGGGCCAGGACGAGGGGACGGCGCTTGGCCGTGTAGCGCGGAGACAGCTGCCGCCGCACGTCTCCTTGTCCGTGCGATCACTCGAAGAACTTGATGCTGAACCCGGTGTCGGTGGTCGGGCCGGGCACGTTGGCGCGGCGGTAGGTGGTGTTGCCCCACCAGCAGAACGTGCCGGTGTACCAGTACCGGTTCGCCCAGGAGTACGTGGTGCCCTTGGGGACGGCGTGGAACATCAACGGGAACTTCGGCCCGGCGGGCGGGCTCGTGGCGATGTCACCGTTGAGCAGCACGAAGCTGTGGTGGCCGGGCCCGTTGACGTGCAGTGTGGGATCCCAGCCGGCCATCATGGTGGCCCGGTTCGACCCGAAGAGGCAGCCGTTGGACTTGTACCAGTCCCAGACGTACGTCGGGTCGCCGCCGGCGCGCAGTCGCAGGTCGGCCAGACAGTACTGGTCACTCCAGCTGCCATTGGCGGAGTAGACGATGTGGAGCTGCCCGTTGGGGTCCCTGATCGCCTCGGGGGACTCGTTGATGTACGGGTTGCCGACGACGCGCTCCCAGCTCTCCCGTGGTTGGGAGATGACGTACCGATTGCCGGTCGGGGTGAGCGGGTCGCTCATGCGGCTGAGGTAGATGTTCTGTTCGATGTTGGTGTCGCCGGCCCAGCCCGACCAGACGAACCACCGCTGCCCGTTGAAGGTGAACAGGCTGCCGTCGATCGCCCACTTGCCGTCGGGCAACGCAAGCTGCCGCTCTGCCGTGTAGCCGCTGGCCGGCGACGCCGAGTGGATCGCGTACATGCGGTGGGCGGCACCGCGCCCGGCCGAGAAGTAGATGTAGTACCTGCCACCATCGGTGATGACCTCCGGGGCCCAGACCTCACCGAGGTTGCGGGTGTCCGTCCACACCTGGCGTGCGGGTGCGGCGGCCAGCGCGTCGGGTGACGATGCCTGCCGCACGGCGACACCACCGTTGAGCGACTGGACGGAGATGTAGGTGGCACCGACGCGGATCACGCTCGGGTCGGCAGCCCGCAGGCTGGTCTGCCCGGCGGTCGCCGGTCCGGCACCGACCGCGGACAGGCCGGTGGCGAGCACGGCGGCCAGCAGGGCGGAGAAGATTCGTGGGAGGGTTCGGTTACCGATGGACACGATCGGGGCCCTTTCCTCGGCCAGCATCGACGCTTGTAGATTAGCTTCAGGAGGGCGGATCGGCATGAAGTTCCTTCTCACGTCGGGGGGCATCAGTAACCCGAGCATCTCCGACGCGCTCGTCGACCTGCTGGGCAAGCCGATCGCCGAGTCCACGGCCCTGTTCATTCCCACAGCTGTCCACCCCTTCCCCGGCGGGGCGGAGAGGGCGTGGAAGGCGATCCACGGTCGGGCCGACATCCCGCTGTGCCAGCTGGGTTGGAAGTCCCTGGGGTTGTTGGAGCTCACTGCGCTGCCGACCATCCGGGAAGAGAACTGGGTCCCGGCGGTCCGGGAGGCCGACGCCCTCCTCGTCTGGGGCGGCGACGTGCTGTATCTGACGCACTGGATGCGCCAGTCGGGCCTGGCCGACCTCCTGCCCTCGCTGAGTGACACGGTCTATGTGGGGGTCAGCGCCGGGAGCATCGCTGTCACCCCGTACAACTGCGACGCCGAGTTCGATCTCGGGTTCGTCCCGGACGGCAGCGACATGGCGCAGGACGCCGACCGGGCGTTGGGGCTGGTGGACTTCACGCTGTACCCCCACCTCAACCATCCGGACATGGAGGACGCCACATTGCCCGACATCCAGAAGTGGGCGTCCGGAATCCCGGTCCCGACGTACGCCATCGACGACGACACCGCCATCGCCGTTGTCGATGGCAGTGTCGACGTCGTCTCCGAAGGCGAGTGGAGACTGATCAACCCCTGACCGGGGCGTCCCGTCAGTCGAGCACCGACTCGCCGCCTGGGTAGGCGAACGACGCGCGCGGCGAGTAGAAACCCCAGACGATGGTCAGCGGGTCGGCCGGGCGCAGTGCGTACACCGGGTGGTCGGGTTCGAGGAACTCCAGCGACTCGACAGCGAACGGGTCGACCGGCGCTGCCACGAACGGGTAGTTGCCGCTGTGCAGCCTGCCGTCCAGCCGGGTGAGGTAGCGCAGTTGGCCCTGGTTGACGGCGTCGCCGGTGCGCCCGACGCGGGCCGTCGTCCTGATCACGGGTACGCCGTCCGCCTCGGTGGTGGCGATCAGCCGATGTCCGCGTACCTCGATGGTGGTCTTGCCCGGGGTTGCCGGCACGCCCCGGGCGGTGGCGTAGGCCCGGACGACCGGGCTTGAGTTGACGTAATGGGTCCACCAACGACCGGGCGTCACACCGTCGGGGGCGTCGACCCCGGAAAGATCCGGCCCGATGTACGTCAGGGAGTACGCGCCGAAGCCGGAGGTCTGGCCGGCGTCGTCGACGACGTACTGGTTCATGAAGACCTGGTGGTTCGGTGCCGGCGTGAGCCCGTCGGGCACCAGGGCGGCCACCGCGTCGGGGTCGGCCGGTAGCCAACCGAAGTAGATCATTCTGCTGTTCACGACGAGCTGCGGAGCGACGAGTTCGGACACGAGGGGTCCTTCCGCTGGGCATCGATACGTAGCCGCGACGCTACGGAGTGGCCCGACGCCCCGACAACGACGGATTGCCGACATGCGAACCGTTTGGCGGGACGCGGCGGAGGGACCACCCGTCCGAGTGGTCCCTCCGCTGGTGTGCTGGTGCGTGGCTAGACTTCAGGTTGGCAGTTCACCTGTGCTCTGCTGCGGCGGGCGCAGCCTCGGGAGGGTGTTCCCGCACCCTCTCGAGGGGCCGTCCCATCGGACGGCGCCTACTCGCAGAAGACCCGCACTGTGGCATCGGGGGAGTCCACCTCCACTGTCACGTCGTCGAGGTGCTCCACGAGCGCCTCCAACTGCTCCGGCTTGAGCTGCGTCAGGTCGATCGGCACGCCCGAGTCGCTGAGTGAGGCGTTGGCCTTGACCAGGGCCTGCGGCGGGACCAGCGCCGCCAGCCGTACGCCGGCCCGCAGCAGTTGCAGTGGCACCCGCACGTTGACCCGCGACGGCTCGCCGTTGTCGGTGGCGTCCACCACCACCCGCAGGTACTTCACCTTGCCCTTCGGTCGAAGGTCGTGACCTGCCACCGCCGGTGCCTGGTCCCGTTCGAGGGCGGCGATGAGCTGCTCCGCCTCCTCTGCGGTGATCTTGCCGGCGGCCAGCATGTCGAGGATGTCCTTGCGTTGTTCGGTCATGCGAACCTCTCCTATCGGATGGCCACGAGCACGGCCAGGCGGCCCTGCTCGATGTCGAAGCGGGCGCCGGGCAGCGCGGAGATGACGCGCCAACCGGCACCGAGCGCCCGCACCACACGGATGCGGAACACGAGGCAGGCCACGATCGCCGCGAGGACGACCAGGACCACGACCGGCAGGAGTACGAGCGCCACGGGGAGCACCGGAACCCAGAAGTGGAGGGGCCGATGGTCCGGGCGGTTGACCTTGACGGTCACCAGCTGCGGCATCACGATCGGCCGTCCAACTCGGCCAACGCCTGCTGGGCGGTGATCTCACCGCGGCGGAGCCGGTCGATGATGTCGGCCCGCGAGGGTGCCGGGTCGGTCTCGACGAAGTCGAGCATCTGCGTGATCCGGTTGAGCCGTGACTTGATCGTCGGGTAGCTCACCCCGAAGATGCGTTCCATCTCCTTGATCGAACCGTGGCAGCGCACGAACGCCGTCACGAAGACCTGGTCCTCGACGTTGAGCTGAGCCAGTTGCGGTAGCTCGAACTCGCCCTCGATCGCGACGCCGTTGCTCGCCAGGCGCACCCGCTCGACGACGAACGGCTGGCCCCGCGTCAGGCTGGTCAGTTCCTGCCAGTCCATCGCCTGCTCTGTCATACCTAAATTTGTACCTCAAGAATCTTTAACTTCAAAGAGGTCCACCTTAACTTTCTTAAGGTCGTGCTCATGGTCGCCTCCGCGCAGGGTGTGATATCCACTCGCCTTCACGGAAACCGGGGTGTCCTGGCTCCTCGGACAGGCCGATTTCACGGAACCCGAGTCGATCTCGCCGGGTGGGGAAACGAACCGCAGCGACGTGCGCGTCGGACTCAGGAGCGCGGCAGGACGCCCACGAGCGACGTGATGATCGCGAGCCGCAGGGCTGTCCGCAGGTCGACATGGTGGACCGCGAGCGCCGGCTCGGACTCGTAGACGGCGAGCAGGCTCGGTGGCGGCGAGGCGTAGGCGGACAGCGTGCCAGCCATGAACAGGGCGTGCAGGCAGAACAGTTCGGCGCGGTCGCCGACCTCGGGCAGGTGCCGCCGGACGAGGCCCGCCATCACCGCGAGGTTGCCCAGCGAGGCCCGCTTGTGCCGGCGGATCACCTCGACCGAGACGTTGTGCTCGAGCACCCCGCCCTGCGCGCCGATGAGGTCACAGAGCACCGTCTGGGTGGCGAGTGACCGGCTGAGCACGTCGGCCGCCTGCTCCGCCCGTTCCATCGCGGACCCGCTCAGGTCGACACCGTGGGCCAGCTCCCGCTCCAGCTCGACCAGCCAGGTCGTCGTCCGGTCGTCCATCAGGTCGAGCAGTATCGCCTCGCGGGACTCGAAGTAGCGCAGCACCGCCGTCTTGGCCAGGCCGACCCGCCGGCTCAGCTCGTTGAGGGTCACCTCGGCCACCGACATCTCGTCGAGCATCGCCGAGGTCGTCTCCAGGATCGCCTGCCGCCGGACCGCACGCTGCTCCTCGCTGCGCGCCCGCTGGAACGTCATGACTCCAACCCTAGCTTAGGTACCGGCGGTCTCTTGACAACGTACCGACGGTACCTTAGCGTTTCAGGAATAAGTTACCGGCGGTACATTGGGGAGCAGAGATGAAGTGGACCGAGCAGCAGATTCCGCGCCAGGACGGCCGGGTGGCCGTGGTCACGGGCGCCAACACCGGGCTGGGCTTCGAGACCGCCCGGCGGCTCGCCGAGCGCGGGGCGTCGGTCGTGCTGGCCGTGCGCGACACCGCGAAGGGCAAAGTGGCCGCAGCCCGGATGAACGGCGACGTCTCCGTGCGGGAACTGGATCTGACCTCGCTGGACTCGGTGCGCGCCGCGGCGGCAGGGCTGCGCGCCTCCCACCCGCGGATCGACCTGCTGATCAACAACGCCGGCGTGATGTACACCCCGAAGCAGACCACCCGCGACGGCTTCGAGATGCAGTTCGGCACCAACCACCTGGGCCACTTCGCGCTCACCGGCCTGCTGCTCGACCTGCTGCTGCCCGTGCCCGGCTCGCGGGTGGTCACGGTCAGCAGCACCGGCCACCGCATCCGCGCCGCCATCCACTTCGACGACCTGCAGTGGGAACGTTCCTACGGTCGGGCCGCCGCCTACGGCCAGTCGAAGCTCGCCAACCTGATGTTCACCTACGAGTTGCAGCGCCGGCTCACCGCCCACGGCACCACCGTCGCGGTGGCCGCACACCCCGGCATCTCCAACACCGAGCTGGTCCGCAACACCCCGGCTGTCGTCCGCCGACCGGTCACCCTGCTCGCCCCGGTGATCACCCAGCCCGCGACGGCGGGCGCGCTGCCCACCCTGCGGGCCGCCACCGACCCGTCCGTCCTCGGCGGGCAGTACTACGGCCCCGACGGCCTGGGTGAGGTGCGCGGCTACCCGAAGCTGGTCACGTCCAGCCCCGAGTCCTACGACCTGACAGTGCAGCAACGCCTCTGGGCCGTCTCGGAAGACCTGACCGGCGTGCGGTTCCCGGTGGGCCAGGCGGCCGCCGCGGCGTGACAGTGCCACGGGCTGGTAGGTGGCCCAGCTCGCGGCGGGACCCGGAGCGGTCCCGCCGCGGTCGAAGGGGTGTTGTGCTGACGAACCCCTTGGCCGAGCCCGGTGATGAGTTTTCCGACCCGGGCCCGTCATACCTGGGACAGGACATGACGAGGCGGAGGATGACGTGATGAGTGCGAATGTGAGGGACCTCGCCGAGGTCGACGAGCCGGAGTTCACAGGGCTGGCGCAGCGGCACCGGCGGGAGCTGCACGTGCACTGCTACCGGATGCTCGGGTCGTTCGAAGACGCCGAGGACACCGTCCAGGAGACGTTCCTACGGGCCTGGCGGCGGCGGGAGACCTTCGAGGGGCGGTCGACGTTCCGGGCCTGGCTGTACCGGATCGCCACCAACGCCTGCCTGGACTTCCTCGCCAAGCGCCGCCCGGAGCCGGCGACCGGTGGCGAGGCGCGCTGGTTGCAGCCCTACCCGGACCGGCTGCTCGACGAACTGCCGGCCGGCGACGCCGACGAGCCGGAGGCCGTCGCCGTCGCGCGGGAGACGATCGAGCTGGCGTACGTGGTCGCCGTCCAGCACCTCGCGCCGCGCCCACGGGCCGCGCTGATCCTGCGCGACGTGCTCGGCTGGCCGGCGAAGGACGTCGCGGAACTGCTCGGCGACTCCGTCAACTCGGTGAACAGCGCGCTGCAACGGGCCCGCGCCGGCATGCGGGAACACCTGCCCGCTGAACGGCAGGACTGGACCGGCGGCGACGAGGACGCCGGGACCCGCGAGTTGGTGCGCCGCTTCACCGAGGCCAGCGTCGCCACGGACATCGGCCAGCTCACCACGATGCTGCGCGACGACGTGCGCTGCTCGATGCCGCCCACGCCGGGCCTGCACGTCGGCCGTGACCCGGTGCTGAAGGACTGGATCGACGGCGGCTTCGACCGCATGACGGGCCTACGCGGCGTCCCCACCTCCGTCAACCGGCAACCTGCCGTCGCCTTCTACCACTGGCGGGAGCGGGAGAACGCGTACCTGCCGCTGTCGATCGACGTCCTACGCATCACCGGCGGGGCGATCACCGAAGTCACCATCTTCGACAGCGGTCAGTTCCCGAGGCTCGGGCTGCCGGAGCGGCTGCCGGCGCAAGGCACGGAGTAGTGCCGTTGTCCGCCCGTAACCGAACCGATGGAGCACTGACATGACCAGCACGAACGCAGCCCCCGCGTCTACTCAGACCAACCGCCGAATCCTCGGACTCGCCGGCACCGGCCTCGTCGCCACCCTCGCGGCGATGGTGGCCACCACAGCCGCCGCCGCGCTCGCCCAGGCCGCCGGCGTCAACTTCGAGATCCCCGACGGCGGCGAGGCGATCCCGCTGGGCGGGTTCGCCGTGGTGACCGGCTTCTTCTCAGTCGTCGGCATCGTCATCGCCGTCGCTCTCCTGCGGTGGAGCGCCCGCCCCGCCGAGCGGTTCCTCTGGACGGCCGTGTCGCTGACCGCGATCTCGCTGGTCCCGCCCCTGCTCGCTGGGGCGAACACCGCCAGCACGGTCGCCCTCCTGGCGCTGCACCTCGTACCGGCGACGGTGGTGATCCCCACCCTGACGCGAAGCCTCCGCGCCCGGGCCGGTTGACGGCTCACCCCGGCGGCCCCGACCCTTCGGGTTGCGGGGGCCGCCGGGGTGGTGCCGCATACTCGGTATGCTCTGTGATCATGCGACCTGGTGATCGGACGGTGGCGCTCGCCTCCGTGGTGGGCGGCTTCCTGCTCGGCGTCCTCGACTTCTGCTGGATCAAGTGGCTGCCGTTCCCCGTCGCCGAACTCGGCAACTCCACCGCCACCTGGGCGGTTGCCGCCTTCTTCTTCGGATACTGGGTACGGTCCGGGCGGCTACGCGCCGCGCTCGGCGCCACCGCCCTGCTCGTCGTCGCGGTGCCCAGCTACTACCTCGCGGCGGCACTCCTGCAAGGCGACGACCTCGCCGTGCTCTGGTCGCCGTCGTCGCTGGTCTGGATGTTCTTCGGGGTGCTCGCGGGGGTGGTTTTCGGCACCGCGGGAATCTGGGCGCGTGGCACGGGCTGGTGGCAGGTCGTCGGGGCGGCGCTGCCGGCAGCCGTGTTCTTCGAGGAGGCCACCCGGTTCGCCGGCAGGGCGACCGACCCCGACTACTCCTCCGGCGCGTGGTGGAACGTCGCCATCGACCTCGCGCTGGGCCTGCTGATCGTCGTACTGATCGGCGGTTCCTACCGTCGGCGGGCACTCGTCGTCGCGGTGGCCGTGCCACTGGCCGCCGCGATCCTGGCGAGTTTCGCGCTGGTCGGCGGGGCTCTTTCCTAACACCCTCGCGCCTCGCGCCTCGCGCCTCGCGCCTCGCGCCTCGCGCCTCGCGCCTCGCGCCTCGCGCCTC
>NZ_JBSFBM010000209.1:0-12167 GCF_053592955.1 Micromonospora sp. NPDC002411
GTTCGAGGATCTGGGCTACGACTCGCTGGCCGTGATGGAGACGGCCGCGATCCTGGAACGCGACTACAAGGTCACGATCCCGGACGAGAAGATCGCTGGCCTGCCCACGCCGCGGGCCATGCTCGACGAGATCCGGCACAGCCTGGCCGCGGCGAGCTGAGCCGTGTCGCACCGGACCGAACACACGCTGACCGTCGCGGCGCCACCCCGCGTGCTCTACGACCTGGCCGCGGATGTCACCCGCTGGCCGGCCATCTTCGCCCCGACGGTGTACGTGCACCACCTGGAGCGCTCGGAGTCCGCCGAGCGGTTCCAGCTCTGGGCGCTGGTCGGCGGCGAGGTGGCCACCTGGACGTCCCGTCGCAGCCTGGACGCGGCAGGGCTGCGGATCGGCTTCACCCAGGAACGCAGTCAGGCGCCGATCGCCTCGATGAGTGGTGAGTGGATTTTCCGCGCTGCCGCCGGCGGCGGGACCGAGATCGTGCTGGTGCACGAGTTCACCGCCGTCGGTGACGACCCCGAGTCGGTCCGCTGGATCACCGAGGCACTGGACCGTAACAGCCCTGTGGAGCTGGCTGCCCTGGCTCGCATCGGCACCACCGGGCATCCCGTCGAGGACGTCGTGTTCACCTTCGCCGACCGGGTGCCGGTGGACGGCGCGGTGGCCGACGCGTACGAGTTCGTGAACCGCTCCGATCAGTGGCCACAGCGGCTGCCGCACGTGGCCCGGGTGGTGCTGCGCGAGGTGAGCCCGGGAACGCAGGACATGGAGATGGACACCGTCACCGAGGACGGCTCGACGCACACCACCCGGTCGGTGCGGGTCTGCACACCGGTCGAGCGGATCGTCTACAAGCAACTGGTCCCACCGCGCCTGTTGCTGGGTCACAGCGGACGGTGGCTCTTCACCGACGACGGTGACGGTGCCACGGTCACCGCCGAGCACACCGTGGCCATCGATCCGGACCGGGTGCGGGAGGTGCTCGGCGAGGGCGCCACGCTCGCCGACGCACGTGACTTCGTCCGCTCCGCGCTGGGCGGCAACAGCCGTACGACGCTGGCACACGCCGGCTCGTACGCTGCTGCCCGACGATGACCGTGACGGGGCCGGCGGTGACGGCGGAGTTGACCGAGGTCGCTGACGGGGTGTTCGCGTACACCCAGCCCAACGGTGGCTGGTGCTTGAGCAACGCCGGCATTGTCACCGGGCCCGAAGGGATCCTGCTGGTCGACACGGCGGCGACCGAGCGGCGGGCCCGCGCCCTCGCCGACCGGATCAGCGGGCTGCGGGCCGGCCCGGTCCGCACGTTGGTCAACACGCATCATCACGGCGACCACACCTTCGGAAACGGGGTCTTCACCCCCTCGGCGACCGTCATCGCCCACGAGCGGGCCCGCCAGGAGATGGCCGAGACCGGGCTCGCGCTGACCGGGCTCTGGCCGGACGTGCGGTGGGGCGACATCCAGGTGGTGCTGCCCGATGTCACGTTCGCGCAGGAGTTGACGGTGCATGTCGGGGAGCGCCGTGCCGAGCTGCTGTACGTCGGTCCGGCGCATTCCACCAACGACGTCGTGGTGTGGCTGCCGCGTGAGCGGGTGCTGTTCGCCGGGGACGTGCTGATGTCCGCTTGTACGCCGTTCCTGCTGTTCGGTTCGGTCACCGGGGCCCTCGACGCGGTGGCGCGGTTGCGGGCGCTACGGCCTCGGACGGTGGTCTGCGGGCACGGTCCGGTGACCGGTCCGGAGATCCTCGACGCCACCGAGCGTTACCTGCGGCGGATCGTCGAGGTGGCGGCCGAGGCGTACCCGCAGGGGCGCAGTCCGCTGGAGGCGGCCCGTGAGTCGGACTGGTCGGAGTTCGCGCACCTGCTCGACCCGGAGCGGGTGGTGGGGAACCTGCACCGGGCGTACGCCGAGCTGGCCGGTGTTCCGTCGGGGGCGCCGCTACCGGTGGCCGCGGTGCTGGCCGAGATGATCGAGTACAACGGAGGGCGACCGCTGACCTGCCTGGCCTGACGGGCCGTCCCGCGCGTCGACCGGTCGCGCGCGGGGCGGCTCAGGCTGGTTCGGCGTACGTCGACAGGCCTCGCACGATGATCTCCATGCCCAACTCGAAGCGCCGCTCCGAGTCCAGGGACGTGATCGGCCCCGCCATCTGCGTGAGGTTGGGGAACCGGTCCGGGGGCAGTGAGGTCAGGTAGTCGTGGATCTGCGCCACGTATGCCTGAACGGCGCTGGTGTCCACGCCGTCGCCCGGGAAGGCATCGTCGAGCGTCTCGGTGGTGACGAAGGAGGTCACCAGGTCGCCGGCGTAGGCGGCGATGTCGTCGGGGAGGCCACCGGCGCGCAGCAGCGCCATGGTGCGTTCCATTCCGGCCACGCCGTTGGTGCCCAACGGGATCCGCGACAGCGACACGCGAGCCAGGTCGCGGTGCGACCGGAAGACCTGGCGCAACGAGCGCAGCATCTCCTTGACCTGCTCGGCCCAGCGTGCCGGGTCGGGTTCGGGGATGTCGACCTCGGCGAGCACCCGGTCGTACACCAGGTCCAGCAGTTCGTCCTTGTTGGCAACGTGGGCGTAGAGCGACGCCGGTCCGGTCTGGAGCTCCTGGGCGACGCGACGCATGCTCAGTGCGTCCAGCCCTTCGGCGTCCAGGACCCGCAGCGCCGTGGTGACGATCAACTCCTGGCTCAACGGCTGCCGAGGTGGGGGTTTCGGGGGCGTCTGCCATGGCGGCGTGGGGATCGCCTGGGTCACGCGGGCCTCCATGCTCGCTCGTCTCCGGTCGACACATCGTAGTTGACGCCATTCGGTGTTTGCTGTTAGAACGGTGTTCGTGCGTGGAACAGCGTACGCTGACCGTCGTGGAGAGGTCGAGATGAATCCCCTGACCGAGCAGGCAGCGCCCGAGGCGCCGTCCGACGAGACACCGCAGCCGTACCGGCACCGGTGGATCGCCCTGGCGGCGATCCTCGGTGCGGAGGTCATGGACCTCTTGGACGGCACGATCATGAACGTCGCAGCGCCGACCATCCGGGAGGATCTCGGCGGCGGCTTCACGGCGATCCAGTGGATGACCGCCGGTTACACGCTGCCCTTCGCGGTCCTGCTGATCGTCGGTGGCCGGCTGGGCGACATGTTCGGCCGCAAACGGATGTTTCTCGTCGGCGCGGCCGGCTTCGCCCTGGCGTCACTGCTCTGCGCCGTGGTGCAGGATCCGTGGCAGCTGATCGCAGCCCGCGCCCTCCAGGGCGGCCTCGGCGCGCTGATGATCCCGCAGGGCCTGGGGCTGATCAAGCAGATGTTCCCCCGCCGAGAGCAGGCCGCGGCCTTCGGTGCGTTCGGGCCGGTGATGGGCCTCTCGGCGGTCGGCGGGCCGATCCTGGCGGGCTTCCTCATCGACAGCAACCTGTTCGACACCGGCTGGCGGATGGTCTTCCTGATCAACCTGCCGATCGGCATCGCGACTCTCTACGCTGCGGCCAGGTTTCTGCCCGAGTCTCGGGTCGCCACCCGCCCGAGGTTCGACCTGGGCGGCATCGCCCTGGTCACCACCGGTCTGCTCCTGCTCATCCTGCCGCTGGTGCAGGGGCACGAACTCGACTGGCCGGCGTGGACGTTCGTGATGATGGCCGCCTCCGTGCTGGTCCTCGCCGCCTTCGCCTGGTACGAGTTGCGCCGCGAGCGCAGCGGCCAGGCCGCCGTCATCGAACTGAGCCTGATGCGTAAGCCCCGATTCCTGGCGGGTCTGCTCGTGGCGCTGGTCTTCTTCGCCGGCACCGCCGGGATGTCCCTGACGCTCGGCGTCTACCTCCAGGCGGGTCTGGGCTGGAGCCCCACCCGGACGGCCGCGACGATGATGCCCTGGGCGCTCTTCCTGGTCGTCGGCGCCATCCTGACCGGCGCCGTCCTCGGTGCCAAGCTCGGTCGCACGGCGCTGCACCTCGGTCTGCTGGTGATGATCGTGGGCGTGCTGTTCATCCGGTTCACCATCGGCCGCCACTCGACCGACCTGACCAGCTGGGATCTCGTCCCGTCGATCGCGATCTCCGGTCTCGGGATGGGCATCATGATCGGTCTCCTGTTCGACATCTCGCTGGCCGACGTGGAACCGGAGGAGTCCGGCACCGGCGGTGGGGTCCTGACCGCTGTGCAGCAGCTCGGCTTCGGCATCGGCGTGGCCCTCATTGGCACCATCGTCTTCGGCGTCGTCAGCAGGCACGCCGCCTCGGTGCAGGCCTCCCGCGAGGCCTTCACCGACGGGATCCTGCGTGGCCTCACCGTGGTGATCGTGCTCCTCGCGCTCTCCTTCGTGCTCGCCTTTCTGTTGCCGCGTCGGGCGCGAGACGAGTCCGAGACGCACTGACCCGCCTGCCCTGCCCGCCCAGACCGTCCGCCCTGCCCAAGGAGACTCGCCATGGCCACCGACCTCGCGCCCACACCGTCGGCCTCCCGCACCCGACTCTGGCCGATCCGTCTCGCCGGGGTCGCCGGGGCGGTCCTCGCCGCTCTGCTCACCTGGGTGCTCATCGAGCCGGTCGCCGGCCACGACCTGTACGCCCCGGCGCTCGGCTCGGACGCGCCGCAGGACATCGGCGCCGTCGAGACCATCGCCGTCGCCCTACTGCCCTCCCTGGCCGGGTGGGGGCTGCTCGCCGTACTCGAACGGCTCGTCCCACGGCGGGCCACGCTGATCTGGACGGCCGCCGCCCTGGTGCTGCTGCTAGTCACCATGCCCTGGGGTGGCACCTTCCGCACCGAGGGCGACCACCCCTCCCTCGTGCTGCTGCACCTCGCTGTGGCCGCCGTCCTTGTCCCTGTCCTGGCCTGGTCGTCGGCGCGGCGACGACCTTTCGGCACTCCCTGACCCCCGCAGCCGCTCTGACCCCGCCGCCCTGCCCCGCACCTCCAACGCAAGGAGACACGCAGCCATGACCAAGGTTCTCGTCATCGGTGCCACCGGCAACCAGGGAGGAGCGGTCAGCGACCTCCTCCTCGACCATGGCCACGAGGTCGTCGCGTACGTCCGCGCGCCCGAGTCACCCGCCGCCCAGGCGCTCGCCGCCCGTGGTGTGCAGCTCGCCCCCGGCAACCTCGCCGACTCCGAGGCGCTCGGCCGAGCCGCCACCGGCGTCGATGCGGTCTTCGGACTCTCGGTGCCCTTCGGTGATGGTGGCAAGGAGGAGGAGATCGCCCAGGGACGCCTGATCGTCGACACCGCGACTCGCGTCGGCGCCCACCTGGTCTACTCGTCGGTCCGTGGCGCGGACCGCTTGGAGGACAGCGACATCGACCATGCCGACAGCAAGCAGGTGGTCGAGACGTACCTGCGCGGGCAGGACGTGCGCGCCACAGTGCTCGGACCGGTCTACTTCATCGAGAACGTGCTCAACCTGAACTTCAGCCGCCTGGGCGACGGCGTCCTCTCCAACCCCCTGTCGCCGGGCAAGAAGCTGGACCAGGTCACCGTGCTCGACATCGCCGGCCTGGCGGTGTACGCCATCGAGCACCCGGACGAGCTGGTGGGTAAGCGGATCGACGTGGCCTCCGACAGTGTGACCGGCGAGGAGGCGGCCCGGATCCTCAGTGCGGCGATCGGCCGGGAGATCCCGTACCGGCAGATGCCCCTCGCCCAGGTCCGGCAGTGGGCGGGCGACGAGATCGCGGACATGTTCCAGCGTTTCGAGGACAACACCGACTTCGTCGACGTGGTCGCTCTGCGGGCGCAGTACCCGGGTGTGACCTGGCACAGCTACGCCGATTGGGCCAAGACGGTCGACTGGGACCGGGTGCTCAAGGGCTGACGACGGGGCGGCGCGGGAAGGTCCGGGCGCTCCCCGCGCCGCCGCCACCATTCGCCCGGTCGAATCCCTGTTCAGGCATGCGCTCGGCGCACCATCTCGTTGATCCAGACAGGCGCGTACGGAGATGTGCACCCCGGGGAGGTCGGGTAGTCCTTGAGCACCGCCAGCCGTTCGCCGATGCCGATCGCGCGAGCGCGGTGCGCGGCGTGCTCGATTCCGATCTGGGCCAGGCAGTGGTTCATCGCCCACTGGAGGCGATCCGGCGCGTCCCTCATCTCGCTTTCGATGACGTCGAGCAGTCTCGGGAGGTCGAGGCTCTCGGGCTTCTTCGTCACGCGCTCCGTGGTCAGCGCCCAGCCGGCACTCGCGACCACCGGATCCGGATCAGCGCACCAGGCCAGGCGCAGCTCCTCGGAGTGCGGGTTCTTCTTCACCACGTAGTTCACGAGCCAGTCGTGCACCTTGGGCGCGCGTGCCTCGCGCAGCATCGTGTCCAGCTCGGCACGCCCGAACGCCCTGGGGCGGCAGATCAGGATCGACAGCAGTCTCGCCGCGGTGTCGTCGGTCGTCCAGAGCTGGCACGCGAGTTCCTGCTGTGTCTTCAGCCGCTTCGCGAGCGCCCGAAGCTTGCCGAGGTGCACACCGTGATCGTCACCGTGTTTCGCGTTCACCTCGCGCGTGCGGGGGTCCTCCAGTGCGGCCAGTTCGGCCATCACCTCGGCCACCACCGTGTCGGTGGGCGTCGTCGCGGTCACCAGAGCCTCCAACTCCTCGGGTGTGACATGCACCTTACGACGGCGTCGGCCGTTGGTGACCTGCGGCTTGTCGGTTCCGGCTGCCCGCCGCCGGCCGAATGGCACAGTGAAGTCCATGGACAGGAAGCACGTCAACGACTGGCTCGCCGCCTACGAGCGGGTGTGGCGGACGCCGGGCACCAACGACCTGGTCACCCTCTTCACCGAGGACGCGAGCTACCAGCAGGGGCCGTACTGGACGCCCGTCGTCGGCCTGCCGGCCATCGCACAGATGTGGGAGAAGCAGCGCAAGGGTCCCGACGAGGTGTTCCAGATGACCAGCGAGATCGTCGCGGTCGAGGGCGACACCGCGGTGTCGCGTCAGGAGGTCCGCTACGGCGAGCCGGTCGAGCAGGAGTACCGCGATCTGTGGATCATGCGATTCGCCGACGACGGGCGGTGCCGGTCGTTCGAGGAATGGCCGTTCTGGCCGGGCCAGCAGCCGGCCAACCCTCCGGACGGCTCGATCGAACAGTGAGCCGCTGAGGGGGCAGCAAGAAGCAGCGATCATGGCTAGCATCCTCCGGCGATTACATGTCATCGGGGGAGAGCCATGCGCCGTCGTACGATCCTGCAATGGCCGCTGCTGGCCGGGGCCGCCGGTGCTTTGCCGATCTTGACGGCGAGTCCCGCCCTGGCCGTGGAAACCCGCCCGTGTTTGCTCGTCTCCGGCACTGACTTCGACAAGCTGCGTGGCCGAGCCGCGACTGAGCCCTGGAAAAGTTGGAGGAGCGCAGCGATCAGCCGGGCCGGCTGGGAGTATGTAGCGAACCCGGACGCCAGCGCCCGCTC
Source organism: Micromonospora sp. NPDC002411 (assembly GCF_053592955.1). Taxonomy (NCBI): domain Bacteria; kingdom Bacillati; phylum Actinomycetota; class Actinomycetes; order Micromonosporales; family Micromonosporaceae; genus Micromonospora; species Micromonospora sp. NPDC002411. Next base: position 7,392 of record NZ_JBSFBM010000209.1, read on the forward strand.
CAAGCGCATTGCCGAGATCGCCAGCTACTCGTCCCTGGCGTACATCCTGGACGCGGGCGAGAACGCCCCGGTCCACGCCCAGAAAGTCCTCCAGATGGTGGGCCGCCTCCGCCAGGAGATCTCCACCCCCGGCGTGATCAACAAGACGCAGTGGGGCGGCACCGTCCCACAGGCCAACGCCCTGTTCCACCTGGTGCTCGGGCTGGATGTCGTCTACGCCGCACTGACGTCGAGCGAGCGAGCTACCGCGGAGACCCAACTGGGAGAGATCGCCGCAATCTTCGCTGACTTTGCCTCCTTCCCGAGTTGGACGGCAGCGCCGATCGGCGCGTACGGCACCTGGCTCGCCTATCGGGTGACGGGCGGCGGGGACACCGCGGACCTGGCGGCGCTCGGCAGGACCATCGGCGAGCTCGAAAAGCACCTCCAATCCGTCATGGGCAAGAGCGGCGCGTACCTGGCCGCACCCACGTACGTCGGCCATCGCCTGGGTTCGCCGGGCGACCGGGACCCGAAGTCCTACTTCGTCGATGTCCTGAGCAGGGAGCCAACGCTCTACTCCGGCGTGCCCGGATATCGCAACTACTACCAGGACCCGCACTACCAGAAGGCGATCGAGTTCTATGCCGGCTACCTCACCACGCCGGTGACCCGTCGGCTGCCTCGTCGGAGACTGACCGCCGAAGCCAACGTCACGGTGCGCGGTGGGAAATACGCCGGAGATCCAGGCGAGTCTGGTGGGCTGCTGCACGCGAAGGTGGACGAGCCCGACTTCACCCGAGAGTGCTACCTGCGCTTCGATCTCGGTGACCTGACCGCTGACCAGGTCGTCACAGTGCGGCTCCGGCTCTACGTGAAAGAGGTTGGCGCCGACGGTTGCCGGTTGGAGGTCTCGCAGGTGGGCGACGTGTGGCCGGAGAACGTGAGCTGGAGCGGTCGGCCGGCCGCCAAGGCGTTGCTGGGCACATGGATTCCCCGCACCAGGTTTGTGGCGGAGTTGGACGTGACGACGGCTGTCCGGGACGCGCTGACGACCGGCTCCCGGAAGTTCTCCGTCGGCATCCGATCCACAGTCGCTGGTGCCGAGCGGTTCGCCCAGCTCTTCTCGCGGCAGCCGAACACCCCCGACGAAGCCAATTCGGTACCCAGACTTCTGGTCAACACCACCACCGATGTCGTCGCCCGCGACGAGTACACCTTCGGTGACAGCGCGACGATCGGCGGCGCGGTGTCGCGCTCCGCCCGTACCTACAGCGCGTACAGGTTCAGCACGGCGGCGGGTTCAAACGCGGCCTGGAGCCTGAACCGGGTCACCATCGCGCCGCTTCCGATGATGACGACGTATGCCCTGACGGCTCAAGCGCCATCGCCCACCGTCGCCGTGCCGAGCCGGGTCTTTCCCGACGCGGGTGCGTGGTTCTTGCAGAATAGTCACGACCAGCGGGCGCTCGCCGGTGCGCTGTGGAACGCCGTCAAGGACGGCGGCCACCAGCATCGGGACACGAACTCGCTGCACCTGGCCGCCTACGGCGAGCATGTGTTGCGCAACTCTGGTTACAACGGCTACCCCTATCCGGCTGTCGGCTTCACCTACGCCCAGATCAGGGACCTGGCCGTGCTCAGCAACACCGGGCTCATCGGTTATGAGCCGTCGTTCGCCGATTTCGCCCCGCCGAGTCTCAACAATCACGTGAGGACGTACGGCGCTGGCATCGTCGAGGACCTCATGTGGGGTGGCATCGACTACGCCACCGGCGACTCCGGCGGCGCGCTGCCCAACGGCCGGCACCGGCGCAGCCTGGTGTTCGTTCATCCGAACACCGGCACTCAGGGCTACTGGACGGTCTTCGACGAGTTCACGGAGGTGAGTGGCGCGGGTCCGGTGGGGCTGGCCTGGCATCCCAACTCGGCCAGCGACCCGGCCGCGGACCCAGCGATGGCGGACTACACCTTCCCTGTCGATGTGGACCCGTGCACCGACACCGGGGTGAAGCTCACCGCGTTCCTCGCCACACCCCCATCCCAGGTCCACGTCAAGAGTGGGCCACTGGCCGACTGGACCGACGGGCACCTCGGGAGGTACCTCTACGTCACCTACCCACTGGACGCCGCCGCCCGCAAGAACGCCGTTACCGTGCTCTTCCCCTCTGACGACGTACACCCGAAGGCTGCGATGAGCAGGGTTGGCGGAACCGGCTACTCGGGTGCGTCCATCACGCACACCAGTGGCCACACCGACTACGCGATCGAGTCGAATGGCTCTCCCGAGATCACCATCGGCAACGTGACGTGGCAGGGGTGGGCTGCCTGGTATCGCACCACGGGCGGGGCAGCCGCCGACACGGTTGACGTGACCAATTACCTCGTCCGCAAGGGGCGCACGCTGCGGTGGCGTGAGTACGGCTTCGAGACCGATTCGTACGTCAGCATCCTGGCAAAGGGCCGTGGTGGTCAGCTGCTGAACACGACGGGTCGCGACATCACTGTCACCTTCCACCACCCAGGGCTGAGCCTCGTACGCTTCGGTGGCAAGCCCGCCGCCTCGCCGGCTTCGGGATCCGGCTGGCGCTCGGTCATCGTCCCCACAGGGAGGGTGGTCTTCGAACTCGTGACAACCTAGGGCACCCGCGGCAACCGCCACCTCAGTGGCGCACGGTGAGGCAGGAGGCCTCCAGCCGTTCCAGCGTCGCGGTCATGCTCGTGATCCAACTGCGGCCGTCGTCCATCGCCGCTCGCTCGTCGGCAGGCAGTGGGGAGCAGTCGTAGGTTTCGGTCACGATCGTCGCGGCCGGGCCGTCGGGGATCAGCTCGAAGGCCCACCGGTGTCCCCACCGCCGCAGCGGGGTGGCACCGGGTGCGGTGTCCGGGTGACCTCGGCCCGGTTCCGGCGTCCAGCCGATGCGCCGGTTCACCTCGTACTCGACGACGTGGTTGTTCATCGCGTAGTCGCCGTAGGGCGAGTAGTACATCCGCATCACGAAGACGTCGCCGACCGCGCCGATCGGCCGGTCCGACACGGCACCGCGCAGCATCCCGGAGCCGTCGAGTTCGGTGTGTCGGCACGGGTCCGCGAGGATCCGGAAGATGTCGGCCGCCGGCGCGGCAATCCGCCGGGACACCGCGACGGGTTCGATCTGACCACTCGTCATCGGTACGCCTCCTCCAGATCGGTCGACGCATGTCGGCGGAGGTCGTCGAGCCGGTCGGTCAGGAAGGCCCGCTCGACCGTGTTGTGGGATTGAGCCAGCGCCTCCCGGTAGGCGTCCGCCGCCGCTGCCCATCTGTCGAGTCGGCGCAGGAAGTCACCACGGGCGGCGCTCAGGTAGCCGTAGGTGGCCAGGGCTGGTTCGGCGAGCAGCGGTGCCAGCGCGTCGAGACCGGCCTGCGGACCGTCGCGCAGACCGACGGCCACGGCCCGGTTGAGCTCTACCACCGGAGAGGGCCAGAGCTGGAGCAGGACGTCGTACAACCCGACGATCTCCGCCCAGTCGGTGTCCTGCCAGGTCGGTGCCTCGGCGTGCACGGCGGCGATGGCGGCCTCCACGGCGTACCGGGTCGGCGGCCTGCGGCTCAGCGCGTCGGTCACCAGGGCGACGCCTTCGCCGATGAGCCGCCTGTCCCAACGCCCGCGGTCCTGTTCCGAGAGCAGTCGCAGCCGCCCGCTGGGAGACAGCCGGCTGTCGTCACGCGCGTGGATGAGCAGCAGCAGCGCGAGCAGGCCGCTGATCTCGGTGTCGGTCGGCATGACCAGGTGCAGCATGCGGGCGAGGTTGAGGGCGCTGTCGACCAGGTCACGGCGGACGAGGTGCGCGCCGCTCGGCGCCGTGTGGCCGGTGGTGAAGATCAGATAGAGGACGTCGAGGACGGCGCTGACGCGTTCGGCCAGGTGGTCGGGCGACGGCACCCGGTACGGGATGCGGGCGGCGCTGATCTTCTTCTTGGCCCGTGTGATCCGGGCGGCCATCGTGGGTTCCGGCACCAGGAAAGCGCGGGCCACCTCCGCCGTGGACAGACCGCACACCAGCCGCAGCGTCAGCGCGACCTGAGCGTCGCGGGACAGGGCCGGATGACAGCAGGTGAAGACCAGCCGGAGCCGGTCGTCGTCGAGGCCGTCCTCCGGGCCGGGCACCGACTGGTCGGTCACCAGCAGCGGTAGGGCCCGACGCAACACCGACTCGCGGCGCAGCACATCCAACGCGCGGTTGCGGGCGGTCGTTGTCAGCCACGCGCCGGGGCGATCCGGGATGCCGATCTGCGGCCAGACCCGCAGCGCCTGCGCGTAGGCGTCCTGGGTGCACTCCTCGGCGAGATCGAGGTCCCGGGTCAGCCGCGCCGTCGCGGCCAGCAACTGGGCCCAGTCGCGGAGGTGCGCCTGCGCGACCGCCGCGACGACCTCGGCACTCATCCGTGATCGACCACCGGACGGATCTCCACCCCGCTGTGCCCGGCGGAGACCTCGTACAGCCGCGAAGCGAGACCGATCACCTCGTCGAGGTCGGAGGCTTCGACCAGGTAGTAACCGCCCACCGCCTCCTTGGTCTCCAGGAACGGCCCGTCGGTGATGGCCAGCCGACCGTGTGCGTCGCTGCGCAGGCTGGTCGCGACGGCTGCCGGCTCCAACTGCTGGCCGTCGAGGACGGCCGAACCGGCTGCGGCGCAGAAGGCGCCGTGGGCCTCGTCGCAGAGCGCCAGGAACAGCAGAAGCGCCTGACCGAGACCCGCGAGAACGCCACGCTGGCCGTCGGTGAAGTCGTCGATCACGCGTCCGGAGATGCG
>NZ_JBSFBM010000210.1:0-12121 GCF_053592955.1 Micromonospora sp. NPDC002411
CGTCAAAGCCCCTGACAGCGCGACAGCTCGCGGTCACCGGGATGGCCGCGAGCTGTCGCAACGGTGATCGGCCCGGTTCAGGGGCTGACCTGGTGCCGGGCCTGCTGGGCCTGGTCCTTGACGTCGTGCGCGGCGGACTTCGTGTCGTCCCTGACCGCGTGCACCGCGTCCTGAGCGGTGGACTTCACCGACTCGGCGGCCTGCTGGGCCGGCTCGCGCAGCTCTTCCTTGAGCTCGTTCGCCACCGTGCTCAGCTTCTCCGTCACCGCGCCGCTGTGCTCGCTGACCCGCTCCTTGAGCTGGGTCGCGGCCTGCTGCTCACGGCGGGAGGCCGGGATCAGCGACGAGGCCAGCCAGCCGACGCCGAACGCGATCAGACCGGCGGCGAGAGGGTTGCCCTGGGACTTCTGCCGGATCACCCGCGGCGCGCTGTGGGCGGCGTCGCTGACGGTGGCAGCCGCCGACTGCGCGGCGTCACTGACGCTGGAGGCCGCCGACGAGGCACGGTCGCCCACCGAGTGGGCGGCGTGGCCGGTGCCGTGGCCGAGGTCAGACGCGGTTCCCATGACCTTGTCCCTCACATTCTGCAGAGCGGAGCGGGCCCGCTGCTTGCGGTCGTCGACGATGCGGCTCGGGCTGACCTTGTACGCCAACGCGTCCACATCGGAGCTGAGGCTGTTACGGGTGGCTTCGATCTCCCGGCGGATCTGATCGGGATCGGTGCTCATCGGGTGACTCCCTCCGGGTGCGGCTTGAGCGCGTCGGGGATCCGCTGCACGCTGTCGTTGGTCTTCTTGAGCCCGCGTACGTGCTGGGCGTTCTTCTTGGCCATGGAGTAGAGGACGGCGGCGACCGCGGCCCAGATCACGGCCACGATCAGCGCGGCCAGGCCGGAGTCCATGACGTTGTCGAGGAACTGCCACACGGCGATGGACACGAAGAGCGCCACCATGTAGCCGCCGAAGCCGGCGCCGCCGAAGAGCCCGGCGGCCTTGCCGGCCTTCTTGCCCTCCTGGCGGATCTCCGCCTTGGCCAGCTCGACCTCCTGACGCATCAGCGTCGACAGGTCGGTGGTGACCTGACGCATCAGGTCACCCAACGAGCTGTTCCGCACCTCGTCGGCGGTGTGCGGGGCACCCGCGTCGGGGTGGTAGCCGGAGCCCGGTCCGGGCCCCTGCGTCGGCATGGTCATGCCGTCGCCTCCCTTCGGATAACTCGCGGGCTCACGGACGGGGGCTGCCGGTGGACGGCACGCCGGGCAGCGGGTCGGTCTGGGTCACCGGCGGCAGCGGCTGGCCGGTGCCGGAGTGCTGCGGGTAGTCGCCCCGGGTGGGCTCGGCGTAGCTGCCCGGCGTCGGGTCGGTGTAGCCACCCGGAGTCGGGTCGGCGTAGCTGCCCGGCGTCGGGTCGGCGTAGCCGCTCTGCGGGACAGCGTCCGGCGTGGTGCGCGGCGCCGGGGGCGGCGTCGGGATCACGGCGGTCTGCTCCGGGTCGTACGCCCCGGCGCCCCGGTAGGTCGAGGATCCGTTGCCGGAGTCGTCGCCGGCGGCGGAGATGCTGCGGGTCAGCCGGCCGGCGAGCACGCCGAGAACCGCCGCGCCGACCAGGAAGGTGCCCGGGTTGCGCCGTGCGTAGTCGCGGACCTCGGTGATCAGATCACCGGGCTCGCGCTCCTCCAGCCAGCCGGCCACACCGTGCACCCGGTCCGCGGCCTGGCGGGCCAGCTCGGTCACCGGGCCGGCCTGGCCACCCTGCTCGGCCATCGAGCGCATCTCGTCGGCCAGCGAACGCAGCCCGCCGGCAGCCTTGCGCTGCTGCTCACCGGTCTGGCTGGCGAGCTGGGTGCGGGCCTCGCCGTACAGGTTGCGGGCCTGCCGGGCCGCCTCACGGCCGACCTCGGCGCCCTGCTCCTTGGCGGTCTGTGCGACAGCGCCGCCGGCGTGCGCGGCCTCGGAACCAACCTGGCGCGCCTGTTCGCGGACGCCACCGCCGTTGGCCGACTGCTGCCCGTACGTGGAAGACGTAGGTGAAACTTCGTAAGTCATGATGTCCCTTCCGCTCGGAAAGTCGTCGCGGTTGTGCTGGGGGGATGCGGTCGCGTCGCCACGACCGCTGACCATTCACCTACCCTGCGTTTCGGCTTCCATACCTCTTCGTGCATTCCTCTGCGCGGCCGGCCGGATCGACTTCAAAATGGAGGATCGTCGGGCTGCGTCACCACGCCGCTGCGGACAGCGAGGTTCGCGAGGGCTGGCAGATCCACGGAGGGGGCAGCGATGGCACGAGACGCGCGAGGTGGCCGACCGGCCGCCCCCCGGCCCCGGGTCCAGGTGGCCGCGTTGGCCGTCGCCGGCGTCTTCCTGCTGATCGGCGTCCTCGGCTTCATCCCCGGTATCACCACCGACTACGGCGACCTGCGGTTCGGCGGACACCACTCGGAGGCCAAGCTCCTCGGGCTGTTCCAGGTGTCGATCCTGCACAACGCGGTGCACCTGATCTTCGGGCTGGCCGGCCTGGCGCTGGCCCGCAGCGTCGCCGGCGCCCGCGTCTTCCTGGCCGCCGGCGGTGCGATCTACCTGGCACTCTGGCTCTACGGGCTGGTGATCGAGGCCATCAACCCGGAGGGCGGGGCGAACATCCTGCCGGTCAACGACGCCGACAACTGGCTGCACCTCGCGCTCGGCTTCGGGATGCTCGCGCTCGGGCTGCTGCTGTCGAACCAGGCCGGCACCGGCGGACGCCTCGACAGCCCTGCCGACCGCCACTGACCTGGCGCTACGGGTTTCGCAGTCACGCTCGCGGTCGCGAAGGTAGTCGACCGGCGAAGGAGTCCCTCGTCAGGCCGCGACCGGCAGCCGCTTGGCGAAACAGACGCTGTACGGGTTGTCCACGTACTCGCCGTACACCGGGATCGGGTCGTAGCCGCACGAGGTGTACAACCCGATCGCGGCCGGCAGGTAGGTGCCGGTCTCCAGGCAGACCACCGAATGCCCCTGCCGGAACGCGCACTCCTCCAGCGCGGCCAGCAACTGGCGGGCGACGCCCCGCCCCCGGTACGCGGGCCGGACGTACATCCGCTTGACCTCGCCGGTCTCGGCGTCGAGCGCCTGGAGCCCTCCGCAGGCGACCGCCCGACCGTTGACCACCACCGCCAGGTAGCGGACGTCGTCGTGCGGCATGAAGATTTGCCCGTCCAACCCGCCGTCGGCCTCGCGCAGCTCACGCTGCTGTGCGACGACGAGGGCGGCGATCTCCGGATCGGTGGCAGGCCGGGACTCGATCAGCATCACCCCACGCTAGGACCGGTGGATTTCGCGGAGGTTTCCGGAAATCAACCCGATCACGGAGCGCAACGGACTACTCGGCGTCGTCCTCGTCGATGTCGTCGGACGCGTCCGCGCCCACCTCGTCCTCGGACCGCACCCGGCGGGCCTTCCGAGCGGCGAGCCGGTCCGCCGCGGAGGCCCGGTTCGACTTTTCCTCCAGGCGGACGTCGGTGCCCCGGTTACCGGGTACGAACTCCACGCCGGCGAAGAGCGTCGGCTGCCAGTCGAACTCGCGCTCACCGATCCGGACCAGGTCACCGGGCTGCGCGCCGGCCTTGGCCAGCTTGTCCTCCACCCCGAGCCGGGCCAGCCGGTCGGCCAGGTAGCCGACCGCCTCGTCGTTGTCGAAGTTGGTCTGCTTGACCCAGCGCTCCGGCCGGACGCCGTGAACGGTGAACGAGCCGTCCGCCTCGGCGGTGATGGTGAACCCGGCGTCGTCCACTGCCATCGGGCGGATCACGACCCGGGTCGGCTCGGCGGGCGGCGCGGCCTTGCGCTCCGCCTCGACCAGCTCGGCCATCGCGTAGGTCAGCTCCTTGAGCCCTTCCCGGGTGGCCGCGGAGACCTCGAACACCCGGTAACCGCGCTCCTCCAGGTCCGGGCGCACGATCTCGGCGAGATCCCGCCCGTCCGGCACGTCGACCTTGTTCACGGCCACCAGTCGGGGGCGCTCGGTCAGGCCGCCGTACTGGCTCAGCTCGGCCTCGATGGCGTCGATGTCGGCGACCGGGTCGCGTCCGGGCTCCAGGGTCGCCGAGTCGATGACGTGCACCAGCACCGCGCAGCGCTCGATGTGCCGGAGGAACTCCAGACCCAGCCCCTTGCCGGTGGCCGCGCCGGGGATCAGACCCGGCACGTCGGCGACGGTGAAGGTGTGGTTGTCCAGCCGGACCACGCCGAGGTTCGGCACGAGGGTGGTGAACGGGTAGTCGGCAATCTTCGGCTTGGCCGCGGAGATCACCGAGATCAGCGACGACTTGCCGGCTGACGGGAAGCCCACCAGACCGACGTCGGCGACGCTCTTGAGCTCCAGCACGATGTCCAACTGGTCGCCGGGCTCGCCCAGCTCGGCGAAGCCGGGAGCCTTGCGCTTGGCGTTGGCCAGCGAGGCGTTGCCCCGCCCGCCGCGCCCACCGCGCGCGATCTCGAAGGTGGTGCCGGCACCCACCATGTCGGCGAGCACGGTGCCGTCCGTGCTCTGCACGACAGTGCCGTTGGGCACCTTCAGCACCAGGTTGTGGCCGTTGGCCCCGTCCCGGTTCGAGCCGGCACCGCCCTTGCCGTTGTCGGCCTTGACGTGCGGGTGGAAGTGGAAGTCGAGCAGCGTGGTCACCTGCGGGTCGACCACCAGCGAGACGCTGCCGCCGTGCCCGCCGTTGCCGCCGTCCGGCCCACCGAAGGGCTTGAACTTCTCGCGGTGGATCGAGACACAACCGTGCCCACCATCGCCGGCCTGCAGATGCAGAACGACCCGGTCAACGAACGTTGCCACGGTGTCAATCCTTCCAGCGAGGTCCGACCCCGCACTTCGAAAAAAGCTAAGCGGGCCGGGACCCGTAGGTCCGCGGCCCGCTTAGCCCGAGAACTACTGCTGCGGAACGATGCTGACGGTCTTGCGACCGCGCTTGGTGCCGAACAGGACCGCACCGGCGGACAGCGCGAACAGCGTGTCGTCGCCGCCACGGCCGACCAGGTCACCGGGGTGGAACTTGGTGCCACGCTGCCGGATGATGATCTCACCGGCGCTGACGACCTGACCACCGAAGCGCTTCACGCCGAGTCGCTGGGCCGCGGAGTCACGACCGTTACGCGAGCTGGACGCACCCTTTTTGTGAGCCATTGGAGGACGACCTACTTCCCGCTGGAGATGCCGGTCACCTTGACCTGGGTCAACGGCTGACGGTGACCCTGGCGCTTGTGGTAGCCAGTCTTGTTCTTGAACTTGTGGATCCGAATCTTCGGGCCCTTGGTGTGCGCGGCAATTTCGCCGGACACCGCGACCTCGGCAAGCTTTGCCGCGTCGGTCACCAGGTCGTCACCGTCGACGAGGAGCACCGCGGTGAGCTTCACCGCGTCACCGGGAGCACCGGTGAGCTTCTCGACCTCGATCACGTCGCCCTCGGCGACCTTGTACTGCTTGCCGCCGGTCTTGACGATCGCGTACATCGGAGGCGGACTCCCTGTCGTTGAGGCTGCTGGCGGTCGTCCCCGCGGCGGCTCGCCGGGTAGCAGTGCACGGCGGCGCGGGCACACGGGAACTCGGCACACCAAAAGTGCGCCGCAGGCAAGAGTACGCCATTGCCGGCCCGGACCCCAAACCGGCCCGCCCTGGTCAGCGCGCGCAGAGCTGGTCGAGACGCTGCTGGAGCCGGTCCAGCTCGGTCTCGTCGATCGACTCCACGTCGGCGCGGAGCGCGGCCACCTCGGTGCCGAGGTCGGTGAGCATGGTCTTGAGCTGCGGATCGGTGGCCCGCTCCGACTGCTCCCGTAGCTCGGTCCGCCAGCCGTCCAGAGCCGCCTCGGCCCGCCCCCGGGCAACCTCGGCCGCGGTGCTGTCGCCGGCGCCCACCGCCGCGACCATCCGACCCAGCTCCGCCACGTACGTCCGGACGGCGGTGGTGCTGGCCCGTTGGGCGGCGGCGCAGACCTGTTCGGCGTCGCCCGCCGCCGCGCTACTGGCCGGTCCGGAAGCCGGGCTCTGGGTGGCCACCCTGGTCACATCCGGCCCAACGTTCCCAGACCGGTCGGTGGAGCACCCGACCGCGCCGGAGAGCACGGTGACCACCGCGGTGACGGCGAGCAGACGACGCATCTTCTTCTCCTGACGCGGGTCGACCGATCCTGGGCCAGGGTGGCCGGAACGGCGAGGTCCCTCCCCCGTCACTTTGCCGGGGAAGGGACCTCGTCAAACACTTGGCCGGTCAGGCGGTCAGGGGCGCGTCCGGCGACGGGTGCCACCCCGGCGTGAACGACGTCGTCCGCCGGCACCCTCGCTGGTCTCCTCGTCGCCATCACCGTCGGCGAGCGCGTCCGGGTCGTCCGCCGCGGCCAGCCGAGCCGACTCACCCTGCTGGCTGTCGGAGACCGCCGGAGCGGCAGCGGCGTCCGACTCGTACCGGGACAGGTCGTAGCCCATGGTGTCCTGGTAGTCGGCGTCCGCTTCGGCGCTGGTGTCGGTGTCGACGACCTCGACGACGGTCCGCTCGGCCGGGGCGTTCTTGCGCGCCCGACGGCGGGACGAGGTCGTGCCCTGCTCGGCGGCCGGAGCGGCCGGCGCCGACGAGGCGACAGCCTTGACCTTCTCCCCCGCACCAGCGGTGCGCGGCTTCTCCGGCACCGGCTCGGTGTGAATGATCACGCCCCGGCCCTTGCAGCACTCGCAGGTCTCGCTGAACGCCTCCAGCAGGCCCGCCCCGATCCGCTTACGGGTCATCTGCACCAGGCCGAGCGAGGTGATCTCGGTGACCTGGTGCTTGGTGCGGTCCCGGCCGAGGCACTCGGTGAGTCGGCGCAACACCAGCTCCCGATTCGACTCCAACACCATGTCGATGAAGTCGATCACCACGATGCCGCCGATGTCGCGGAGCCGGAGCTGACGGACGATCTCCTCCGCCGCCTCCAGGTTGTTACGGGTGACGGTCTCCTCCAGGTTGCCCCCGGAGCCGGTGTACTTACCGGTGTTGACGTCGACGACAGTCATCGCCTCGGTGCGGTCGATCACCAACGAGCCACCGGAGGGCAGGAAGACCTTGCGGTCCAGACCCTTGATGATCTGCTCGTCGATCCGGTACTCGGCGAAGACGTCGCTCGTACCGACGTGTCGACGCACCCGGTCCACCAGGTCCGGAGAGACGTGCGACAGGTACGACTCGACCATCTCGTACGACTGCTCGCCCTCGATGACCAGCTCGCGGAAGTCCTCGTTGAACAGGTCGCGGACCACCCGGATGACCAGGTCGGGCTCTCCGTAGAGCAGCACCGGAGCGCCACCCTCGGCGGCCTTGGCCTGGATGTCCTCCCACTGCGCCTGCAGACGCTTGACGTCACGGGCCAGCTCATCCTCGGTGGCGCCCTCGGCGGCCGTGCGGACGATCACGCCCGCGCCGTCCGGGACCAACTTCTTGAGCACGTCCCGCAGCCGCTTGCGCTCGTTGTCCGGCAGCTTGCGGCTGATCCCCGACGCGTTGCCGTTGGGCACGTAGACCAGGTGTCGGCCGGAGAGCGCGATGTGGCTGGTCAATCGGGCACCCTTGTGCCCGATCGGGTCCTTGGTGACCTGGACCAGCACCGAGTCGCCGGAGCGCAGCGCCTGCTCGATCGAGCGGGCCCGCCCTTCCAGGCCGGACGTGTCCCAGTTGACCTCGCCGGCGTACAGCACCGCGTTGCGGCCCCGGCCGACGTCGACGAACGCCGCCTCCATGCTCGGCAGCACGTTCTGCACCTTGCCCAGGTACACGTTGCCGGCCATCGTGCCGGAGGAGTTCCGGGTGACGTAGTGCTCGACCAGGACGCCGTCCTCCAGGACCGCGATCTGGGTACGGTCACCGCGCTGGCGGACCGCCATCACCCGGTCAACGGCCTCCCGGCGCGCCAGGAACTCCGACTCGCTCAGGATCGGCGGCCGGGTACGCCGCTGCTCGCGGCCGTCCCGGCGGCGCTGACGCTTGGCCTCCAGGCGGGTCGAGCCGGAGACGCCCTGCACCTCGTCGACCGTACGACGCGGCTCGCGGATCTTCACCACGGTCGGGACACCGTCGTCGGCGGTGCCCTCCGTGTCGCCCGCGCCCCGACGACGACGACGCCGGCGGCGACGGGTCAGGCCATCGCCGCCCTCAGCCTCCTCATCCTCGTCGCCCTCGCCCTCGGCCTCGGCCTCGGCGGTCTCTTCCTCGTCGGCCTGCGCCGCCTCCTCGGACTCCTCGTCCTCGGCGTCGTCGGCCCCGCCCTTGCCCCGGCCACGGCCGCGGCGACCACGCCGGCGGCGACGGCGCGCGGCGGCGCTGTCCTCGTCGTCCTCATCCGCCTCGGTGGCCTCCTCGGCCTCCTCGACCGGCGCCTCCTCGGCCTCGACCGCCTCAATCGGCTCAACCGGCTCGGCGTCCCGACGACCGCGTCGGCGGCGGCGGGACGGCTCTGCGGCCTCCTCGACGGCCGGCTCCTCGGCCACCGGGGCGGGCTCCACCGGCCGGGTCACCGGCACGGCATCCGGCTGGGGCGCCATGAACAGTACGGTGGGCGCGGAGAGGGCAGCCCTCCGACGACGGGTACGCGGCTGCTCCGGCTCGACCTCGGCGGGCTCGTTCGGCTCGTCGCCGACACCGGGAACCGCCACACCCGGCGGCACCTCGCCCGAACGGTCCTGAGCGCCGCTGGTCCAGGCCAGCTCGGCGGCGGTCGCACTCGGCAGGGTTTCCGTGTCGTCCAGTTCCGCCTCGGCCTCGCGCAGGTCGGACTCGGCGGGCTCCTCGGCGACGACCGGCTCCTCGGTCGCCAGCGGCTCCTCGGCCGCGGGCGGCTGCTCGGTCGCCGGCGGCTCCTCGACGGCGGCCGGTGTGGCCTTCTTACGCCGGGTCCGGGTCACCTTGACCGGCGGAACCACCTCGGCCGACGCCGCCTCCGCCGAGGCGGCGACCAGCGGCTCGTCGGCGGTGGTCTCGACGGGAGTGGCCTTGCGGCGGCGTCGGGGAGTCTTCGGGGCGACATCCAGGTCACCGGAGACCGGGGCGAAGACCTCCGCCTGCGGGGACTCGACACTGCCGGCCCCACCGGTGGTCGCCTCGACCGGCGCGTCGGTCTGCTCCGGCTGGTTGAGCGGGGCGGCCCGCCGGCGGGTCGTCCGTGTGCGCCGCACGGGGGCGGCGGGCTCGACGCTCTCCGCGCCGGCAGCGTCCTGCGGCCCCACCGGAGCCGAACCGACTGCCGTGGTGCTGTCATCGGCGGTCTCGCCGGCCGGCTGTGAACCGGTCCGTTCGCCGCCCTCGGGCTCGTTCTCGAGCATGGACGTTCTCCAGTTCTGGCTACCCCGGGCGCGGGTGAGCGCTGCCACGCAGGGTCGCCGCAAAAGTGTTTCCGCCGGGCGCGCGAGGTGCGCGACCGCCGAAGTCTGCCTGCCAGAGCACCGACCGTCGGTCAGTGCCCAACGATGGCTGCCCCGTCGCGGTCCGCATCCAACGGATCCACGATCGCACCCTGCGCGGTCAACGTGCCCTGAGCCAGCCGGGTCACCCTCGGCGAAACCGGCGGCTCCAGGTCGGCCACCACGCGGAGGCCGGAAAGGACGTCATCGGGCCGTACGGACGGGGTGACCTGCCGCACGACCAGTTCGAGTATCGCACACGGGACGTCCGGTGCCCCGGAAGGCGTCGGCGTCGGTGCTGAGGCATTGATCGATATCACAGCCGCGCGGGCGTCGAACGTCCGTCTGCCCTGCTTGGTCATCCGCTCCACCAACACCTCGTCGGCGGCGACGAAGGCATCCACAGCGGCGCGCAGCACCGCCGGGTCCACCTCGGGCATCTCGATGTGCCAGAGCGACGCCTCGATCCGGTCGGGGAGATTGCCGCCCTCGGCGATCACGGCGTCCAGGACGTCCAGCCCCGGCGAGAGGGCGGCGTCCAGCGCGGCCCGCAACGCCTCCGGGTCGACCGGCGCCTGGAGGCCGATCTCCAGGTACTCCGCCTCGCTCGCCACCCCGGTGGGCGCGGCGCTGGCGTAGGAGATCTTCGGGTGCGGAGTGAAACCCTGGGAGAAGGCGATCGGCACGGCGGCCCGACGGAGCGCGCGCTCGAACGCCCGGGCGAAGTCCCGGTGCGACGTGAACCGCAACGGCCCGCGCTTGGCGTAGCGGATGCGGACGCGCTGGACGACCGGCGCCTGGCCGCCCTCGGGTTGAGGCTTTCTGGCGATCGTGTGCTCCTCGGGGGTACCTGCGTGTCCACCCATCCTGGCGCAGGCGTCGTGACGGTACGCGACCGGGGCGGTCGGTTGGCGTCGACAGACGGCGGCAAACCGGTCGCCAGGGATGTTACCGCCACCACGAAGGCCGGTGGCCGGCCAGTGACCCGGTGGTCACCAGCCGGCCATCACGATCGACGTCGGTTACCGCTGTGTCGGCGGCGGGGGCGGCGGACCGCCCGGCGGGCCGTAGTTCGAGGGCGGGGCGTACCCCGGCGGAGGGGCGTAACCGGAGGGCGGAGGGGCGTAACCGGGCGGCGGGGCGTAACCCGCCTCGGGCGACGGGTACGCGCCGGGACCCGCCTGGTCGAGAAGGTGGTCCGGGATGTCGGCAGCCTGTGCGGCCTCCCGGCGGTAGCGACGGCGGTTCCAGATCAGGAAGACCGCCAGCCCCAGCAACAACACCAGCACCACGGCGATGCCGATGCCCACCACCATGACCTGCTGGTCGGTGGGGCCACCGCGGTCGCCGTGCTGGGTGACGTCGAACTCCTCGTCCGCGCCCCCGGTGCGGGCCGGACCCGGGTCGGTCGCGGCGGCCGAGCCCAGCAGTGGGTTGGCGGTGACCGGCGGCACGTTCGCGGTCAGCGCCTTCACCGGGTCGATCACCCCGAAGCCGTACTGCGGGTCCCGTCCGGACGGGCCGACGTCCCGCGCGGTCCGGATGATCCGGTTGATCACGCTCGGAGCGTTCAGGTCCGGGTACTTCGCCCGGATCAACGCGGCCAGACCGGAGACGATGGCGGCCGAGTCGGACGTCCCGTCGCCCCAGCCGTACCCGCCCTCGTTGGCGGCGTTGTAGATGCCGTCACCTGGCGCGGCGACCACCGCCTCCGGCCCCTGAACCGAGCCGGACCAGAATCTGCCGCCCCGGGTCGTTCCGGTCACCGCGATCACACCGGGAGTGTTGGCCGGGTTGATGACCGAGGTGTCGCCCTCGGACGTGTTGCCGGCGGAGGCGATCACGACGACATCGCGGTCCAGCGCGTACTTGATCGCGCTCACCTCGTCGGGGCTGGCGAAGCCCGGGCCACCGAAGGACATGTTGATCACTTTGGCGCCGCCATCGACAGCCATCCGGATGCCGAGGGTCACCGAGGCGGCGGTGTTGGTCTCGCCGTCCTTGCGGAGTTTGATGGGCAGGATCTTCGCACCGGGGGCGATGCCGTCCACCCCATCACGGCCACCGCTGTTCGCCGCGATGATGCCGGCCATGTGCGTGCCGTGCCCCTCCTCGTCGGTCCGGCCGTCGCCGGAGCCGCCGTAGCTGCGACCGCCGGCCAGCACCTGACCGCGCAGGTCCGGGTGGTTGGCCTCGACGCCGGTGTCGAGCACGGCCACGACCACGCCCCGCCCGGTCGAGATCTTCTGCGCCTGGTCGATGCGGAGCTCGTCCAGATACCACTGCTCGGCCCGCCGGGGTGCGGCGGCCGCCGGTTGGGCGGCCCCTACCACCAGGAGACCGACCAGCAGGCTGGCGATCACCGGCCGGAGCGCTCCGACGTTCACAGTCATCCGTCCGTCCTCATCGAAGGACACCGGGGGACGCCCCGTCACCAGGGCCCCACGGATCGTCGTCCTCAGTCAACCACGACGAGTGCTCCGAGCCGCTGCCGCCGCCGTGCCCGGCCCCGCCCGCGCCGCCCATCATGCCGCCGCCCATCATCCCGGCTCCGGCGATCCCGGCACCGCCGCGCGCGCCGCCCGCCAGCCCGGCGCCGCCCGCGTACGAATCGGCTAGAGAGTCGGTACCACGGGGCGGATGGTGCCGTCGGCGTTGAACTCCATCCGGTCGACGGCGGTCTCGCGGTGCCCGCCGGCAACGGCACCAACCGCGAGAC